>JBCCTX010000235.1:0-12244 GCA_039197765.1 Bacteroidota bacterium | reverse complement strand
CTGGAAAATCTTGAACTACACGTATATGTTCCTTTAGGGTTTGAGTTAGTGTCATAGTTTAAAGTAGCTTTTCAATTGGGTTAGGGTCGAAGGACTGATCGTTTGGGATTTTTCCACTTCCTCCCAAGCATCAACTCTCCTTATTTGCTTTTTCCATTGTGTAAAGGAATCCCATTCTTTTTCCTGCCAAAAAGGATATTTTTTTAGTTTTTTGGGGGAAACGGTATTCAGGTCCAATTTAGTAAAAGTGTCTAATTCTCCTACGCGTAAAAATGGACTTAAGCGCTGAAACAGGTCAGCAGGAAAACCATATACATTTTTTAGATATTCTACCTGACTATAAAACCCAATGATGTTTCGGTAAAGAACAATTCTTCTGGCAAGGTGGGGTGAAATTCCTGGAATATTTGCCCATGTACTTGAATCAGCTTGATTGATATTGATAGGTTGAATCTTAAAGGAGTCAGTTTCAATTGTAGGAATTTTCCCAAAGGATTTTTTTGCCTCGCTAACCCTTGTAATTTGCTTTTCTTGTAAGAGGGTACTATCAATATATAGGTAGGGATACATCAGCCGAAAGGTACTATCGGGTAGTTTATATACCTTCGCCAACTCATTTACTGTACGGAAGTATCCAAGTGCCTTTCGATATTGGATGATACGGTTACTGAGTACTTTTCCTATTCCTGGGAATTGCTGGAATTCCTGGGCATTTGCAGAATTGATTTCCGTTCTTGATAGGTTCTTTTGGGGTTTCTGGGTCGGGGGAATATTGGGGATGTTCCATTCAGGGAAGGAGTCCAGATAAAGGAAGGGTACCATATCTGCATATTGATCTTCAGAGATACCATATACCTTTTTGAGTTCTTCTAGCTTTTTAAACCCCTTTATAGCAGATCTATATTTAACGATTCGCTGGCTTAATACAGGACCTATTCCTGATATTTTCTGGAGTTGTTCTGCGGAGCTTCCATTAAGACCTATCAGAAAGTTAGGGTTACTCTCTAGGGAAGGTGAGGAAAATGTAGGTATTGCATATGTTCCTTGCGATACTTTTTGCAGGGTGGGAATAGATTTTTTTATCCATATAGTTGTTCCTAAAACGGCCATTAGGATAATGGCTCCTCTTTTTTGTCTGGTAGAAAAAGAGAACACCTCGAATAAGGGTTTCATGGGGATAGGAAGAGTTAATTGTAGAATCTAAGCTATCTAATTCTGATTAGTGTGATATAAATCCTTCCTTGATGTTGAGGGGAAGGGAGAAGGTAAAGACATTTCCTGTTTGAGGTGCTTCTAACACGTGAAGTTCTGATTCTAAAGAGCTTATTTTACTCTGGGCTACCTTTAGCATTCGCTCTGAGATCGTTCCACCATTATCTTGTATGAGAAACTTTAAAAATTTATCATCTTGGTTAACTCCAATGTGGATATGGGCGGTAGAACCGTGGATTTTCTTCTGATGGATAATGCTAAGTATAAGGTGCTTTAAGGCTGAGGAAAGTAAATTGACATCTGTTTTAAAGCCCTCAATTTTTGGAATTTGCGTAGTAAATCTCGTCCGTTCATCTATAGATTGATTCCGAAGATTTTCCAATAGAATCTGGATAAGTGAGTGTAGATCTACCGGTTCAGGATTCAATGCTTCTTTATGTTCATTAGAAGCCCCGTTTCCATTTTCCGCTGGGTTAACCCAAGGGGCAGGGGATTTTGCTTTACTTATAGAATCTCTAAGGGTAAGCATGAAGGCATCGCCCTGACGTATGTGTACTTTATTGATAAAGATTTCGAGTTTGAGAGGACGATACATATCCACATTAAGGTGACAGATACACCGTTCCTGGACGTGATAATTAGCCGATTGGAATCGATTGAGTAGAAACTGCTTATTTAATCCCAAAACATCTAACAGGGCTTGAGCCGTGATCTCCTCTTTCTTAAAAATGTAGGAAACGAACTTTTTTCCAGGGGCGTTAAGGAAAAGGATATCGTTATTATCCTCTGACAGCAAGAATATTGCATCAGAATGCCGGTTGAGAAAGGTAGATAATAGATTGCGATATTCATCCTGAATCCCTCTTTTGGTTATGGTATACCAGTTCGCTATTCCAGCACCCATAGTTATAAGGGTAAGCGTACTTACCAACATGTGGCGATCAAAATACAGCGGAGCGGAAGTGTGTATACTTAGGATGAGGAGGACTAAGCTAGAGATTGCAAAAAGGGTAAATTCTGCAAATGATTGAAAGGATAGGCTGAAAAAAACATGCGCTGCAAGGAGAAGGAGCGTAAGATGTGGCTCAAAATTAGTAGTAAATGCCAAGTATACGGTTGAAAGGTACATAAAAAGATAGGCAAAGGTTACCAAATCGTTTAGGTACTTAAGGACACTTTCAAATAATAAGGAGGCAATTACCACTCCAAAGGCAACGCCGGCAGAAAGCAGAAAAACGGAGATGGGGGCGTATACATCAGGAATGAATTGGTGAATGAGGAACCCTAATAGACAGCTGATAAGCCCTAGACATATCATGGTTACCTGCTGCCTGAGCTGTGATTGGGTCTGATTTCCCAATAAACCGTTAGATACCTTGTTTAACAATTCATTCAAAATGGGGATAGTTGTTGCGTTGATCCCTTTATACAAAAATACACAGAAATGGTAATATACACACTTATACCCGAAGGCCTGTTATATTTTCTGTAATTTCAGTTCTTTTTTAAGGAATTTTCCTGTGTGAGAATGTGTGTTTCGTGCAATTTCTTCAGGTGTACCTTCTACAATGATTGTACCACCTTGTGCTCCCCCTTCAGGTCCTAGGTCAACAATATGATCTGCAACTTTGATCACGTCCAAATTATGTTCAATAACCAATACAGTATTTCCTCTTTCTACGAGCTTTTGAAGGATTTGCAGGAGCATTTCAATGTCTTGAAAATGCAAGCCAGTAGTTGGCTCGTCAAGAATGTAAAGGGTATTTCCTGTATCTTTTCGGGACAGTTCTGCGGCGATTTTAATTCGTTGAGCTTCTCCCCCTGACAAGGTAGTTGCAGGTTGACCTAATGTGATATATCCCAACCCTACGTCATACAGAGTTTTTATTTTGCGCTTAATCCGTGGAAGGGGATCAAAGAACTCCAATGCATCCGCAATCGTCATATTGAGTACATCATTAATGGATTTCCCTCGATAGCGGATTTCGAGGGTCTCTCGATTATATCTTTGGCCCTGACATTTGTCGCATGGAACGTATACGTCGGGGAGGAAATTCATCTCGATAGTTTGGACTCCTGCACCATGGCAATTCTCGCATCTTCCTCCTTTTACATTAAAAGAGAACCTACCAACTTTGTAGCCTCTAATTTGAGACTCTGGCAGACTGGCAAATAGTTCGCGTATATAGGTAAAAACTCCCGTGTAGGTAGCGGGATTACTTCTTGGAGTTCTTCCTATAGGAGCTTGATTGATTTGGACAATCTTATTGATTAGTTCTAGTCCTTCAATTTTTTCAAAGGGAAGGGGTTTCTTCTTGGATTTATAGAGATACTGGCTGACTACTGGATAAAGCGTTTCATTTATGAGGGTAGACTTACCACTTCCCGATACACCTGTTACACAAATAAATAAGCCTAAAGGTATTTGCAAGTTTACAGATTTTAGGTTGTTTCCCGTTGCTCCATAAAGGTTGAGGAAGTGTTCTTTGGGCTTCCTTCTACTTTCCGGAAGGCTTATGCTTTTCTTACCAGAAAGGTACTGGGCTGTTGGGCTTTCCAGCTTTAGGATTTCCTGGGGTTTCCCTAAAGCGACAACTGTTCCCCCATATTTTCCAGCTCCGGGACCAAAATCGATGATAATGTCCGATGCCAGCATCGTGTCCTTGTCGTGTTCAACTACAATGACGGAGTTTCCGAGATCTCGAAGTTGTTGAAGGGATTGAATGAGGCGTTCGTTGTCGCGTTGGTGGAGTCCAATACTAGGCTCATCTAAAATGTATAGCACATTCACCAATTGTGAGCCAATTTGGGTGGCTAATCGGATCCTTTGAGCTTCTCCTCCAGACAAAGAGCGGGCAGGCCGGTCGAGACTTAGGTAGGTCAAGCCTACTTGGTGAAGAAAGCCGATCCGCTTTCTCAGTTCTTTGATAACTTCTGCACCAATGGTTTTCTGACGTTCTGTCAAAGAAGATTCAATACCTGAAATCCACTCATAAAGGCTGTTGATGTCCAGGCTGGCAATTTCAAATATATTCTTTCCAGCAATGTGAAACTGGAGGCTTTCCTTTTTTAACCGGGCTCCCTGGCATTCCGGGCAGGTGGTGATTTTCATGAACTGCTCTGCCCAGGACTTAATCTTTTCAGAGGAGGTATTTTGGTACTGGTCGTAGACAAACTTCTTGACCCCAGTAAAAGCATGATGTAAGCCTTTTATTCGTTTAGATCCAGGTCCGTTGAGTATAATAGAAACGGTTTCTTCAGGAAGTTCACTGAAGGGTATGGCGAGAGAGACTTTATGTGCCTCAACGATCTTTCTTAGCTGACGGAAAATCCAGATATCGCGAAACTCCCCAATAGGAGCCAAGGCTCCCCGATTAATAGAAATTGATGGGTCGGGAACAAGTGCATCTTCGTCGACTTCATATATTTTCCCTAATCCATTACATCTTGGGCAGGCGCCGTAAGGAGAATTGAAGGAAAAGGTATTTGGGGAAGGAATATCATAACTAATACCGGATTCTGGATCCATAAGGTTACGGCTATACCAGTGGGGCGTATTTGATTTTTGTTCGATTAATAAAACCGTTCCCTCACCTGTCTTCATGGCCTTTTCAATACTTTCGAAAAGGCGCCTGGATCCGTCTTCCTTACTATCTGTAATTTTGATACGATCGATCACCAAGTCAATGTCATGAATCTTGTATCGATCCAGCATCATTCCGGGTTCTATGTCTTGGATTTCACCGTCTACCCTGACCTTGTTATACCCTTGTTTTGCCAGGTTCTGGAACAGCTCTCGATAATGGCCTTTCCTTGATCGAATCAAGGGTGCCAGAATAGTCATTTTCTTTCCAGGAAAGGTATTTAGAATGGTCTGAACGACTTGCTCGTCAGACATGCGGATCATTTTTTTTCCCGTAACATGACTCACTGCCTCGGAGGCTCTTGCAAAAAACAGCCTAAGTAGGTCGTAAATTTCCGTAACTGTCCCAACGGTAGACCTTGGATTACGTGAGGTAGTCTTTTGCTCAATAGCAATGACGGGACTCAAGCCCTCAATTTTATCAACATCAGGACTTTTAAGGTTCCCTAAAAATTGCCTGGCATAGGCAGAGAAACTCTCTAGGTAACGCCTTTGTCCTTCTGCATATAAGGTGTCAAATGCTAGGGAGCTTTTTCCCGATCCACTTACTCCTGTTATGACAACAAGGGAGTTTCTGGGAATTTCCAGGTCAATATTCTTAAGATTGTGTTCTCGAGCCCCAAATATCTTTATCAAAGGAGAATGTGTTGAGTTTCATTAAAAGCTAACCACACAGTCTCCCTTTCAAAGGGTAGGGCCTTTATTTTGGAAGAACCGTGTTTTCGGCGATCTCTCGCCGGTTTGCCAAGCGCAATTTCCGCATAGAATCCGTAAGGAGTTCTTCAGCGCGGAAGGAATCCTTCAATGGAACGCGAATATGATAAGATTTGCCCGCTTTTGCAATGAGCTTATCAGAAATCATCCATGGATTCATCAGGCGGAGGTCCGATCTTTTCACCTTGTAATAGTCTGAAAACTGCGAAAAGCTCTCAATGTTTTCCTGTATGGTTACGATTTTGTAGGGGACAACACTATAACTCTGGTAGTCGACGGAGTAGATTCCGTAGATCGTAGGGTTTTCCAGAAGGTGCTTTAAGGATACGATCCGATAAATATAGTTCTTGGATTCCTGGTTCAGGTCTAGCTCAAACAAGTTAGTAGTTTGCTGCTTTTCAATTGCTCTTTGCAATCCGCCGATACCAATATTATAGGAAGTTGCTGCCAACGCCCAATTTTTAAAGACTCGATGCGCTCTTCTGAAATATTTGGAAGCTGCATAGGTAGCTTTTTCAGGATCGTATCGCTCGTCGACTGTCTTGCTCAATTCAAGGCCAAACTCTTGGGCAGTCTGTGGCATAAATTGCCAAAATCCCGTAGCTCCTTTAGGAGAAGTTACATTGGAAAGCTCACTTTCCGCAACCGCGATATAGAAAAAATCCTCTGGAATGCCTGCCTTTCTGAGGATTTTCTGAAAGGTATTTTTATATCTATACGTTCTAAGGAGTAGTTCTTTGGATTCTCTGAAAGATCTTTTTCGCTTGACAAGCTCGGCTTTCAATTGCTCACGAACTTCAGGTAGTTCAACAGGTATTCTCTCTCCACAAAACTCGAATTGGAATGTGGTCAGGTCGGGAAAATTAGCAAGGGTATATTCAATTGGATCAGCTTCTGTATGACTTGGTTTGAATAGCAATAAACAAGCAAAAAGTAATACAGGTATTAATCGATTCATTGAAAAGGGTTGAAAATTAATAAATGGGACGATCATGGATGTAATTTATTTTGGACGTTCGGGCTAAATAAAACCTGTAAATATTTGAATTTTGAGTATTACGCAATTCTTTAATTCTGGGTTGCAGAGTTAATCATCTTTCAGCGATAATTATGCCAACGTGAAAGAATTACACCGAAAAAGAACAATTTTAAATTCTCGCGAATGGATATTACGTAATATGCCATGTAAGAATATTTGGCATATTGTAGATAAAAAGGGTGGAAAATTTACGGGAATACAGAGTAAAACGTTCTGGGTAAATTTGTTGATTATCAGCTATTTAAAATAGAATAGAAGGGGTGGGTTAGTTTAAAAGTTAGGAATAATGGGTTTGTTTCTATAAAATTCTGTAATGTGTGTGACTACCTCTTCAGCTGTATCCACAACGGTGAAGAGGTCTGTATCTCCTGGCGAAATGTTCTGTTCTTTTTCTAGTAGAACCTCCTTAATCCAGGTCAATAAGCCCTCCCAAAAGTGCTTGCCAACAAGAACCACAGGAAATCTGTCAATCTTATATGTCTGTATGAGGGTAAGGGCCTCGAAGAGTTCGTCAAGGGTTCCAAACCCTCCCGGAAGTACTACAAATCCTTGGGCATATTTGACGAACATTACCTTTCTTACAAAAAAGTAGTTGAAGTTGATGTCTTTATCTTCGTCTATGTAAGGATTTGAGTGTTGTTCAAAGGGTAAATCGATGTTAAGTCCCACAGAGGTTCCTCCAGCTTGTTTTGCGCCTTTGTTACCGGCCTCCATAATTCCAGGTCCTCCTCCAGTAATCACCCCGAATCCAGCTTCTGCGAGTTTTTGTGCGACCTCTACAGCTAGTTCATAGTAAGGTTCACCTGGTTTTGTCCTGGCGGAGCCAAAAAGGGAGACGCAGGGGCCAATCTCAGCGAGTTTTTCAAAACCTTCAACAAACTCAGCCATAATCTTAAATACCACCCAGGAGTCTCTTCCGCTTCTTTTCTTTAGCTCGTCTCTGCGTTCAGAGAAATAAGAATTTACGCTTGAATTTCGCATAACATCATTTTAGTCCTTATTTGGGCCGCAAAACTAGTAAAATTGCTCAAAATAGGAAATGTACGAGTAGCAGACTGTATGAATAGCTGAATGGAAAGTTTTTCCTGGGTGCTGTCAAGTCAAGTATTTTCGAATAGGGGGTAAAAAATTTTGTATTGGGTATATTTGCCCCCGGTAATTATTTTTGCCTATAATCGGGCGGAATTTTCATATAAATTTAAACTGTGAGCGTTAAGATCTGTGTTTTCTTCTCCCTGTTGTTTATATCTCTTCCCAATATTTATGGCCAAATCGGTGGGAGACATGTATATGACTTCCTAAACCTAACTACGGGGCCTTCTGTTACGGCTGTAGGAGGTGTCAATGTCTCTACTATGGGAGACGACTTGCACATGGCTTATCAAAATCCTGCCCTTCTTACGGATTCCATGGACAATCATTTGGTTTTATCCTACACAGATTATTTGTCTGATATAGGCTTTGGGTATGCGGGTTACAGTAGATCCTTTGAAGGTCTTGGGAGTTTTCATACAGGTGTTCAGTTTGTAGATTATGGTCAGCTTGAAGAAGCTGATCAGTTTGGCAATCGCTTAGGCACTTATACTGCTGGGGATTTGGCCTGGACGCTTGGCGCTTCTAGAGGAATCGGACAATTCCGGTACGGGGCCCAGGTCAAAGTGATCTATTCCCGACTAGCACCTGGTTTTCAGTCTGTAGGTCTTGCTGGGGACTTTGGAGGGGCCTACTTCGGAAAGAATGGGCTATTTTCTGCTGGATTAGTCATCCGGAATGTGGGTGCTCAGCTTACCGGATATGCTGATACAGGTATCCGAGAAAACCTTCCCACTCAGGTGATAATTGGAATTAGCAATAAGTTGCGATATATGCCCCTTAGGTTTTCCGTAACGGCAATTCACCTTGAGGAGCCTAAGCTGTATGTGGAAGATCCTAATCGTCCCGTAGAGCGGGATTTAAATGGCGAAATAATCGATGATAGCCCTTCCACATTAGACAGGGTTTTCCGCCACCTCGTTTTCGGAGGAGAGTTCCTGTTGGGGCAAGCACTGCGAATTCGACTGGGATATAATCATCAGAGGCGGCAGGAATTAAGGTCCATAAACAGAGGAGGTACGACAGGGTTTACTTTTGGAGCAGGTCTCAGGCTTAAGCGATTTGTTATAGATTATGGTTTTGGAAGTTATGGATTGAATGGATTGTTTCATACGCACCAATTTGGAATCGGTATGAACTTTACGAAGCCTAAATCCTCTTAAAACCACATTGGCATTTTATTTGAACGTAAAATAAAATCAACTCAAATTTTCTAATGCAGATACTCCCAAAAATGCACATAAAGATCAGAGCTTTTCTTCGATTTTTGATGTTTTTCGCATGTTTGGCTTGGTCAGTCCTCGCTTTTGCACAACCTCCGACTCCCCAATTCACTGCGGATCAGACAGAAGGATGCGAAGGAAGAAGCCTGATTGTCCAATTTACAGACCAAAGTACAGGTAATCCTACCGCTTGGCTGTGGGACTTCGGCGATGGGACAACCCCATCAAATCTCCAAAATCCCTTTCATACTTACACAGATGCAGGAAGATATACTGTACGTCTCACTGCAACGAATGCAAATGGGTCCAACTCTGTGTCGGTTGATGAATTTATTATCATCAACCCAGCTCCTATAATAGATTTCACCCAAGATGCTACGCAAGGCTGCTTGCCGTTTGAAGTTAATTTCCAATTTAACTTAACCGCTAACCCTTCTCCCATTTCAGATTTTCAGTGGGTATTTACCAATGGCGCATTTGCAAATACGGCTAATCCGACCATTGAATTCACACAAGGAGACAATGTGGGCTTGGTCCTTACCGTGACAGATGCCTTGGGTTGTATCAATGCACAAAGGTTTGATGATGTTGTCTCCCTATTTCCTGCTGCGCCTGCACCTAGCTTCACAGCTGATCAGGTGGGTGCTTGTCAAGCTCCCTTGGAAGTCAATTTCACTAACACGACCAGTGATCCCAACCAGAACCTTACCTATATTTGGCAGTTTCCAGGAGGAGATCCCAACTCCCATAATGGCCCTAATCCTCCCAATGTAACTTACAATGTTACGGGATCGAATGATGTTTCCCTACGTGTTATTACACCTGATGGCTGTCTCCGGGATACTACTATTTCAAACTTTATTGGCATTGGGGATGTGCAAGCCGACTTTGATGTAGGGAGTACAGTGGTATGTGCGAGTGATAGTGTGACCTTCACCAATACTTCTTCTGGGGGCTTAAACAACGTTTCCTGGGATTTTGGGGATGGTACGACGAGTACAGAGGTAAATCCGGTGCATGTTTACGCTGATCCGGGTAACTACACAGTCCGAATGTCTGCCAGTAATCCTGAAGGATGTGGAGATGATGTAGAGAGAACCGTCAGGGTAGTTGCGCCTCCAACAGCAGACTTTGCGGTGGATACACCTTCTGTTTGTGAGGCTCCTGTACCCATCACTTTTAGCAATCTCTCTTCAAACGCCAATAATTTTCTTTGGGAATTTGGGGACGGTACGACTAGTATCGAAGCATCACCTACACATGTTTATACCAATACGGGAACTTATACGATATGCTTGACTGCAACCAATGGATCTGGGTGTTCGGTTAGGATCTGTCGAGAAACAGAGATCATAACAGGTCGTCCTCAAGCCAACTTTCTAGCAGAAGACCAAGATGGTTGTGCACCTCATGACGTTACCTTACTTGATATTAGTACGGTTTTTCAAGATAGTATTGTGTCTTGGACCTGGACGGTAGATGGTGCTGGAGTTAATAACCAAACCTTCACGGATCGCAATCCACAGGTTCAGTTTACCCAAACTGGGATATATGGAGTGGATTTGATTGTAGTCGATGCAAAGGGTTGTCGCGATACGGTTAGTCGACAAAGTGTAGGACGAATTGGAACCCCTCCAGGTGCTTTTGATTTTACGGTTGATAACAATTTTCCCTGTGTTAATGAACCCGTAATGTTTGAGTCCATCTTAGATCCTTCCATCGATACAACGGGGTACCGTTTCTACTGGGATTTTGAATATGAGCCAGGGAGTTTTGAAAGAATGGGAACGGAGGCAAATCCTCCTCATGTATATACAGACGCAGATACTTTTAGTGTTGCGCTGGTGATCGATAATGAGGGCTGTGCGCCTGATACGATTGTGAAGACAGATTACATGTTTGTCTCTCCTCCAGTGGCAAGATTTGCCGCAGATCAGGAACTTGTCTGTGAATTGCCTGCACAAATAAATATTCAAGACCAGTCGGTTGGACCTATTGACTTATATACCTGGAAATTAGATGGGCGAGTAGTAAGTACAGACCCTAATCCTCCGCCCATTACAATTGTAGACAGAGGTGCTCATGAGATTAGCTTAGTGGTAGAAAACTTGTCAAGTGGGTGTATTGACTCCACCTTCTTCCCCCTCGATTAAACTACTCCTCAATGTAAGGCACAGAAATCTTTCTAGAGTGGATATAGCCTGACAAATTACTTTGGAATTTTGGTCATCTTTCATCAGGAGCTTCAAAATGGCAGCTAGTACTCCAGGAAAAAACGAGGAAAGTATCGAGCTAAGAGTTTCTCGTTTTATTTGGATCGTGAAAATTGTCTCCAATGTTATCATTAGACCTATCCGAGCTTTGGCGCTGTCGATGAGAAAGTGCTTGTTCAAAGCTGAAATGATCATGCCAAAGCGGGTCAAGTTGTCGTGACAAACA
Organism: Bacteroidota bacterium; assembly: GCA_039197765.1. GTDB lineage: Bacteria > Bacteroidota > Bacteroidia > J057 > J057 > JBCCTX01. Next base: position 882 of record JBCCTX010000235.1, on the reverse strand, counting down.
AATTTTTGAAGAACACTTTTCCCAGAATGTATGAACAGCTTATTTATAAACTCCGAAGATTTCACTATAATTTCATCCGGCGAGTGAAGCCTATCCACGGAATAATTGGAGAGTTTCTGACAAACTCCATTCAAGAGAGAGATGAAAACATCATAGTTCACTAAAGCTTTCACTTCAACTAATCGCGTAAGACAAACATAATACGACATGAGCTGTTTCTCTGGCATTTCAGGGCATTTAAAAAATATATAAGACAAGGGTTGTAGAATTGGCAATTGTAGGGTATGTAGCAACGAATCAGGGGCTTCCAACAAAAGAGTTTCAAGGTGGAAGAAATTAGGAACTTTAGGATGGCCTTGATTGTAATGAGCTGTCGATATGACATCTTTAACTTCATGAAAGAGCTCTGCTTCTATGTCTGAACCCTTCAACATCATACACGTACCTGAATTAAACAAAGGCAGCCAAATTAGCGGAAACATACTCTTGACATGATTAAAATCGCATTGCCCCATAAGCTAAAAGGGTGTTCTCAAAATTTATTTTTTATGACAAATAAAAATTTCAAAGTAAGCAGGCTTGGCAGCTTCAACACGCTCGCCATATTCAACATAACAAATTTATCACAATAAACTTTGAAGACAAGAGCCAAGGTGATTCAGAGATCCCAAACTGATGGCTTTTTCGCCTTTCTCATTACTACTTTTGCAATAAAAAAGATGAATGATTTTTTTAGGTAAGATCAATAAGAAGTGGCACAAGCTAATTTCTCGCATTTGCATGAATATTGCCAATTTTACAGTCTTATAGAACAACTGAAGACGATTTTGCCCTTCTGAAAAGAAATCTTTGGGCTTGATATATCATAAACTTTTATGTTAT
>JBCCTX010000234.1:0-12396 GCA_039197765.1 Bacteroidota bacterium | reverse complement strand
TGTCGCGGCAGTAACTACCTCTGCTGAAATGGTTACACAAGAATCCCCATCGAAGCATACGCTATCGGCTAGGGCTATCGCACTCAGGCTACCTGCATCCGTGATACAGGGATCAACTGGTGGATCATCTGTACAGGAAGGAATGTCAAAGGCTGCGCCTGTTACATCCAACTTTGCACAGCTATCATTCAAGGCAATCAATTCCAAGACATCCCCTCCGGTCGTTTCTCCTACGGTAATTCCCGAGAGATCCAACATCGAGGGATCATAGACTAGGGTATGAATCGTATATCTGCCGGTATCGGCTACACAGAAACTTGGTTCTTCGCCTGTACCTTGGATCACTAGATCCGTTCCACTTGTCAGCACATAGGCTACTACATAGCCAGAATCCAGTGTCGCGGCAGTAACTACTTCTGCTGAAATGGTTACACAAGAATCCCCATCGAAGCATACGCTATCGGCTAGGGCTATGGCACTCAGGCTACCTGCATCCGTGATACAGGGATCCGAGGCAGGTGTACATTCTGGAATATCAAAAGGTGCACCCGGCACATCTAATTTGGCACAGGTATCAGTAGCAGCTATCAAATCAAGTACATCTGCACCCGTAGTTTCACCAGGGGTAATCCCTGAAAGATCCAGCTTAGTAGAATCATACACGAGGGTATGAATCGTAAAGCGCCCAGTGTCTTCAACACAGAAAGCGGGTTCCAGTCCGGTTTCCTGGATAACTAGATTCTCTCCTGAAGTCAGCACATAAAGTACCGAATAACCACTATCTAAAACAGGGTCTGTATTGATATCAGCAATAATCTCTACACAATTAATTCCATCGTAGCAATCCTTTGCTGTATCGGCAAAAGCCCTTGGGCTAAGAGACCCTGGATCTGTGGTACAATCAACTGCACATAATTCTAAAACGAAGGAAACCCCTACTGCACTAATAGCACCGCAAATAGTGTCCGGAAAAACTACATCAATCTCAGGTACTCTGGTTTGATTCAAAACAATTGGTTCCAAAGTCGCTGGATTATATACCAAGGTGTGAATAGCGTAAGTATCAGCTGCTGCAACTGAAAAGGAAGGAGTCAAAGAAGCATTTGTAACGAGTTGTTCAGACCCTCTACTTAAAAGATAGGCAACTGAATATCCTTGAGGAATTGTAGGTTCAGTTACAACTGTTGCATTGAGTTCAACCAAGCCTTGCCCATCATAACAGGTCTCAACAGTTCCAGCTTCCAACCTAAGCTCACCAGGATCAGCTGTACAAAGAACTGCAGGAGGTTCTACAGAGCAGAATAACTCCATATCACCTAGTCCAGCTGCTTTTCCAAAATTGTAGTCCAACTCTCCTGGGTTGTTCAAGGCATCCAAAACCGTATAGACAAAGAAGCCTCGTTCTTTTGTTCCGTTATCTAAAGAGAACCAAACAGGACCTCCTGCCCGTGATACAAAATCATCATCCGTACCAAAGCCAAAATCTTGTCCAAGTGTATTGATATCAATGGGGTCAAAAGCGGATGAAACGATAGAATTGGACCCGGGAAGATAGGCTATACCACCTAATGTAATCTCGTCGTGAAATACGAACCCTTGTTCAGGCTCGAAGAAATCTCCATTGAAGAACTCTCCATTCCCTGGGCTCTGTGCAACATTTCCCGCGATATCTTCTGTTGAACAAAACAGCTCTCCATTTCTTTCAAGAATATAATTCCCATTAGCATTACGACAGGCAATCAAAATATCTCCTGCCGCATCTCCTGTAAATAATGCAGGACCTGTTGAGGGATCAGGGCTAATTGCATCGTTTCCAAGCTGCATACCTCCCCGGTCCAAAAATCCCAGAATTAGGGAATTATCATCCGTAAACTCTATATCCGATAGAATCGGTTGTGGAAATCCAAACTCTCTTTCCATCCGAGTGGCAGTGGGAGAAGGTGGATTCATTTCATTCCAGGTATCTGCCCAAGGGTTCCAATTAGCTGAACGAGTGGGTCTTGCACCTTCGCCAGCGATTAGATTACCTCTTTCGTAACTTAGGTCAACAGTTATGAGGGGATCTTCCGCCCACTCACCTGTTAATATATTATAGGCATAAACAAAGGCCCTCGAACCAGAAGTACACACAATCCCTACATAGACCATATTTTCCTTCACCTTAACCGCCCATGGACGGTATTCGCCGCTGCCATCACAACCTGGATTAGGTACAGGGTGTGCTGTTGCTGTAGTTGGCGGGCTTACCATCGGACTATCTATTGGGATTTCATATAGGGTCTGGTCAAACACATTCACGACCCAAAGTGTTTGTTCATCTTCTGTAATATCGATATCCCCCAGAGAGGCACGACCGATGTTGGGAAATGTAGTCGCATCAGAAGCATCTATAAAGCCATCTGGGGGGAGATCTCGTTGAACATTATTAGCAAGTCCTGGAGGGGCTGTCTGGATACTCCCTCCATTGGTAAGGGTTAGGTCTTCTAAGCGGAAGGATAAATCCGTTCTAACCCCTCCACCATTGAGATCTTCGTCGATCTCAATCACGTAGATTGCTCCAGATCCTAAGGGTCCATATCCAGCGTGCCGCTTAAGCACAGTTGAGGTAAAGACTAGGTTATTTGTCCGCTGATGAGCTATTCCCCATACAGAACCCACATCTTCTGCAGTGGCTAACCTAAGTTTCGCTACTGGTGGATCACTAATTTGAGGGGCATCCGTGGAAATGGAATTATATCCAAAAGCCACCACCGCAGGGTTTCCCTTAGATAGAGATAGCGGACTGGTTGGATCCCCTGAGACATAACAAGGAGTAACAAGGAGAGAATTTATCCCACATTCAAATTCCTCAGGAAGCTGACCCTGAACGGGGAGAAATGCCCAAAGACAAAAAAGGAACAAAAAGCTATTAAGTATACATCGACGAAAAAAGCCCTTCGGCTTTTTGGCATCAATGTATGTATTTAATTTTCTGTTCCCGTCGCAAAGTAGAAAATCGATATTCATAATCATCGATATATTAATTTATTAAATACAGTTTAACAGGAAACTCATTCTGACTTTCCTGAAAGGGGCAATTAACCTGGGACCTTTACTTTCTCAACAAGAGCAGCCTGTTGTGCGCAAAAAAATTTTTCGTCTCTATAATTTTTATAAAACAACCAAATTTTCCTTAAAAATGAAAACTTTTGGAAAGTTCTTAATACTTCCTCTCAAGTTAAATGGGAAAATGGGAAAAAAATTGTATTTGAAATAAGGAAAATTGTAACATCCACATAGAAAAAAGCGGCCTTCAGAAGCCTGAAGTACCGCTTTAATTTATTTAAATTATTTAACAGAGGAATTATGGAAATTCCTGTTTTTATTTCACTGTAGTTTCCGAGAAAACAGATGATTTTACAAAATCTGCATTCATCCTCGCTATGTAGGAAATGGAAATACCCTTAGGGCAGTTAACTTCACAAGCCCCTGTGTTTGTGCAATTGCCAAATCCCGCATCATCCATCGTCTTTACCATAGCCTGCGCTCTAGCCATGCGTTCCGGCTGACCTTGAGGTAATAAGCCCAGATGGGATACTTTTGCTGCCGTAAACAACATAGCAGAAGCATTCTTACACGAAGCTACACATGCCCCACATCCGATACACTCAGCTGCACTCATAGATTCATTGGCAATATCCTTTCCTATGGGAATCTCATTGGCATCCTGAGCATTTCCTGTATTAGCGGATATATATCCCCCGGATTCAATGATTTGATCAAAGGCAGTTCTATCCACCATTAAATCTTTAATGATAGGGAAAGCTTTGGCACGCCAGGGCTCTATATATATAGTGTCTCCTTCTGAGAAACTACGCATATGCAACTGACAAGTAGTTGTCATACGTTTAGGGCCATGCGGTTGGCCATTAATTACCATACCACAAGAACCGCAGATCCCTTCACGACAATCGTGATCAAAGGCAACAGGTTCTTTTCCCCCTTGGATAAGCTGTTCATTCAACATATCCAGCATTTCAAGAAAGGACATGTCTGTACTTACCTCCTTCATCTCATATGATTCCATTTTCCCTTTGCTATCGGGTCCTTTCTGACGCCAAATTTTCAATGTAAGATTCATATAGCTGATTAGTTTTCGCTTTATTTATACATAACTCCGCGTTTTTAGCTCAACAAACTCAAAGTTCAACTCTTTTTTATGGAGTTGGGCTTGCTGATCTTTTCCTTTGTATTCCCAAGCACCAACAAACGCAAAATTTTCATCGTCTCGAAGTGCCTCTCCGTTATCGGTCTGGTACTCTTCACGAAAATGTCCCCCACAAGATTCCTCACGTTGAAGCGCATCATCAATCATCAGCTCTCCAAGTTCCAAGAAGTCTGCCAGGCGCCATGCTTTTTGCAATTCTGGATTGAATTCATCGTCGGATCCTGGGACCGTTATATCTCGATAAAATTCCTGTCGAAGCTCTCGGACCATTCCTTTGGCTTTTGTGAGACCTTCCTTATTTCGAGCCATCCCACAGTAATTCCACATGATCTTACCTAATCGCTGATGAATGCTATCTGCAGACTTAGGTGAGCTACTCTTATTGCTGAGGTATTGATCCAGCTCTACTTTCACGCTTTCTTCTGATTCTGCGAATGCAGGGTGATCTACTTGCGGATGATCATGTAATGGCTGAGAGGCTAGATAATCTCCAATCGTGAAAGGGATGACAAAATACCCATCTGCTAACCCTTGCATCAAGGCACTTGCACCGAGACGGTTAGCCCCGTGATCTGAGAAGTTCGCTTCCCCTAAAGCATACAAGCCAGGAATGTTGGTCATCAAGTTATAATCTACCCAAAGTCCTCCCATCGTATAATGCACCGCGGGGAAAATTTTCATAGGTACCTCATACGGATTGTCATCCATAATCCGCTCGTAAATTTCAAATAGGTTACCATATCGAGCTTCAATTGCGTCTTTCCCGAGGCGATTGATCGAGTCTCTAAAGTCCAAATACACGGCTTCTCTTCCGGGAATCACACTTCGACCCTCGTCTACAACATACTTTGCATTTCTAGAAGCAACATCTCTAGGTACTAGATTCCCAAAGGATGGATACTTGCGCTCCAGGTAATAGTCTCTTTCATCTTCTGGTATCTCTGAGGCTTTTCTTGTATCTCCTTGTTTCTTGGGTACCCAAACTCTACCATCATTTCTCAAGCTTTCGCTCATGAGTGTCAGCTTGGACTGATAGTGTCCACTAACTGGAATACAAGTAGGGTGAATCTGTACATAAGACGGGTTGGCAAAAGCTGCCCCTTTCCTATGGGCCCTCCAAGCTGCAGAAACGTTAGAATTCATCGCATTGGTTGAGAGGAAATAAACATTCCCATATCCACCAGAAGCCAGAACAACTGCATCCCCTGCATATCGCTCCAACTCACCTGTCAATAAATTCTTTACAATTACTCCTTTGGCATGACCATCGATGAGAACAACATCCAAAACTTCCCTTCTTGGTAAAGAGTTTACTTTGCCCGACTTAACTTGACGGCTCAAAGCACTATATGCACCTAGCAGAAGTTGCTGCCCTGTTTGTCCTCTTGCATAAAACGTCCTTGAAACCTGGGCTCCTCCAAAAGACCGGTTGGCCAGGTATCCTCCATATTCACGGGCAAAAGGAACACCCTGCGCCACACACTGATCTATTATATTTACACTTACCTCAGAGAGTCGGTATACATTGGCCTCCCGGGATCGATAATCCCCACCCTTTATCGTATCGTAAAAAAGACGATAAACACTATCTCCATCATTCTGATAATTCTTTGCTGCATTGATCCCACCTTGCGCAGCAATACTATGGGCTCTTCTAGGGGAATCTTGAAAACAAAAAGTGGTGACATTATACCCAAGCTCTGCGAGCGAGGCTGCAGCGGAAGCCCCGGCAAGACCTGTACCAACAACAATCACGTGAAATTTTCGCTTATTTGCTGGATTCACGAGCTTGATATTAAACTTGTGATTGGTCCACTTTTCCGCTAGTGGTCCTTCCGGTATGTTAGGATCAAGATTCATCTTGTATTTTTTTGATTATAACCTCTTGAATGTTTTTTAGTTCAATTGAATCGGTGTTATAGTACACTACGCACATAAAAGAAAATGGGAATAATGGCAAACAAAAGAGGAACTGCAACAGCAAAAATTTTGCCTACAGTAAGAACTATGGGTGTATATTTCTTATGTACTAGCCCTAAGGTTTGAAATGCACTTTGAAATCCATGTGAAAGATGGAATGCCAATAATAGCATAGCAATCGCGTAGAAGATAACTATTTCGGGGCGCTGAAAGGAGTTATTTACCACTTCGGTCATAGAAAGAGCTTTAACCTTTTCCACTCCATTAGACTTCAACAATTCAAATTTCTTTTCATCTAAATACGAGTTTTTCTCTATCATCACCTCCTGGTTCAATTGTGTATCAATAAATGGTCCATGAGCATCTTTAACTTTCCAAGATTGGGAATACACAGTCTCAATAGGTATACCCTCGATGCCTTGGCCATATTTATAGAACCCCCAAAACATGACCAGGTGGACAATTAGAAAGGCAAGAAAAATAGTGCCTGTTACTCCCATGTTACGAGAAAACCAAGAGCTAGAATTTCCCATACCTTTTTTAAAGGCATATTTTTGAGGGCGGGCCCGGTTATTTTGCCAACTCAATCTTATGGCATAAACTATGTGGAAAATGAAGCCTGCAAATAGTACCCATTCCATTATTTTAACAACAGGATTAGTCGTCATAAATTTAGTATACTCATTAAAAGAAAGACCTCCGTCATCCTTAAATAGCAGGAGATTACCACTGAGATGTACCACCAAAAAAGACACTAAAAAAAGGCCCGTAAGCCCCATAATCAATTTCTGGCCAATTGACGAACTGAGAAAGGTTTTACTAGAAGGCATAGAAAAAACTTTTTGTCAATAAAAACTCTTTTAGGCAATTTTTTGTTACTGCCTAAAGATACACGCATTTTCCTTTATTACATAAAGAGTGGAATGTAAGATTGATTTTTAGAATGGTTCTAAAAATATTGACAAAGACAGTAATATAACACATCTTTGTAGCAGAACCAAATCATTAATCCTTTTTAATCAAAAAAGATGAAGACAGTAAAATTATTGATGTTAACACTGGCAATTGGGGTGTTCTTCTCCGCTTGTCAAAAAGCTCAGGAAGCTACGGAAGAGGCTGTTGAGGATGTAACAGAAGCGGCCGAGGATGTAGCAAAAGCTGTAGTAAATGTCTGGGAATCTGATGCTACTATTTCAAAAGCTATCGTTGAAGAAGGTGCTGCTGAGGTACCAACAGCCCCAGAGGGTAGCGCTACGTTTGCAGTAGATTTGGCTGATAGTAAATTGGAGTGGAAAGGAAGTAAGCTTGCTTATGCCCATAATGGAACTATCGACATTTCTGCAGGTTCGGTAATGGTTGATGGAGAGGGTAACCTCATGGGAGGCGACTTTACTATCGATATGACTTCTATTGCTAACTTAGATGTAGAAGACGCAGAAAAAAATGCAAAACTAGTAGGACACTTGGCCTCTCCTGATTTCTTTGAAGTAGAGCAGTTTCCAACAGCTGCATTTGCAATCACGGCAATTGATGAGGGAACAGGAATGGTATCTGGAAATCTGACTGTAAAGGACCAGACACACCAGGTTACTTTCCCAGCAGAGATTGAAGTTTCTGATGCAGGAGTTACAGCAGATGCACTGTTCTCTTTCGACAGAACCAAGTGGGGGGTAAACTTCAACTCAGGAAATATATTTAAAGACTTGGTTGCTGATAATGTGATCTCAGACGATATCGCTTTAAGCTTGCACCTTGTTGCTAAATAATTTAATCTGAAAAAATTTTTTCCAAGAAAAATGGCTGCTGGGATATTCCAGACAGCCATTTTACTTTTTATCGAACAAAGTGTCGCTCGATGGCTTTTCTCTTTGAAAGGAAAATTTTAATTTGAGGTTCAAAATGAAGGAAGAAATTCAATACATTGTTGAAGAGTTCGAGCTTCTGTCCGATTGGCAGGAGAAGTATATGCACATAATTGAGATGGGCAAAGAGCTGCCAGAAATGGCCAGTTCCTTTAAATCCGAAGATAATATTGTAAGAGGATGCCAATCAAAAGTATGGCTACACGCCAGCTATCAGGACGAAAAAATTCTTTTTGAAGCCGATAGTGATGCTATAATCACTAAGGGACTCATCGCCCTCTTAATTAGGGTGTTCTCCGATCAAAGACCTGATGATATCCTTCATATGGACCTAACCTTCCTAGACACAATCGGAGTATCTGATCACCTATCCATGACTAGGTCCAATGGATTGCGAGCTATGATTAAACAAATGCAACTCTATGCACTGGCCTTTAAGACCAAAGAAGGAATCTCATCATGAGCAAAATTTACAAACATCAGGTTGTCTTTTTGCCCTTTGACAAGATTGATAGAATGTACAATGATCTGGAAGATAAACTTAGTAGACTCGGAAAAGATGGCTATCGCGTCGTCTCTTCAGAGAAAGGACTCGTAGAAGATAGAGAGCACATTGTAATCATACTAGAAAAAGAAGTTATTCGAGGTTAAAGTAATCCTTTTTTAGAATCAACTCGTTTATTTATTCAATAAAAACCATCCTTGCTCGGTTGTGTATATAGGATTCCTATTCCTATGGTTTTAGCAACCCTTTTTTAGCATTTAATTACCTTACTATATGAGACAACTCAAGGAATGGATACTCAAAGACAAAACCCGTCTTTTCATATTTGCGGGGGGCGTCACAGCATTTGTTCTACTCATTCTCGATATCATTTTTATGAAAAGAGGGAGTATGCTGTTTATGTTGGTAGAAGCTCATGGTTTTCTTCTTGATATTGTATTTTTTGGCATTATCCTTACACTGTATGATGTTCTTACAAGAAGAAAGAGAAAAATCTCTCAATTGGAAGAAGAGCTGGACGATTTTAGAGGCTGGGAGGAAAAGGCTGCTATGTATAGAAATGTAGGGAATGTCCGTAGGTTAAACCGCTTGGGAATTTCCTCCATCAACCTCAGTAGATCTTTTCTTAAGGAGGCGGAATTGACAGAAACAGATTTATCCGGCTCTAATCTGGGGCAGGCCAACCTAGATAAGGCCGTACTAAAAGGAGCGAATATTCGAAATGCAAAAATCTGGAAAACTACCTTCAGGGAGTCTGATCTTTCCCGTGCCAACCTAGAAAACGTGCGTACAAATGTGACGAACATTGATCAGTTTGTTGAATTTTTTCATCACCACCTCAAACCTTCTGAAGCCTCTCCTTCTGTATATGAAGACTCCATCATTACGGGAGTAAATTTTCACAAAGCAGACCTCCAGTACAGTAAGATGAAAAATGCTGAGCTCATTTCTGCTGATCTGACCCACAGCAACCTGATTTTGGCAGATTTAGAAGGAGCAGACCTACGTGGTGCCGATTTCACAGATGCCATTCTGGTAAAGCATCAACAGAATCCTTCTGAATCCCCCCTACGTGCAAACCTTGCAAAGGCCAAGCTTGAACATGCCCGAGCAAGCCTTTCACAATGGGATGATTTCGTTTTTTGTGGAGCCCCAGAAGATGAAATGGCAAAAATGCAGTGGGATGAAATGAATGAAGAGCAGATTACTACCCACATGCAAGCTGCACTAAAAGAAGGAAAACAAGTTAGGAGGCTACAGAAATAAATTAGGGAGCCTTTACTCCAAGTAATAGTCCTTGGTTCATAGTAATTTGTCGATAAATTTTCGACATTTACTGTGAACTACGGACTCTACTATTTATCACTCAACTTATCTCATGAACTTCGACTACTCTGAAAAAGTAAAAGGTCTCCAACAAAAACTCGGGACCTTCATGGACACCCATATTTATCCCATCGAAAAGGAATATGAAGCCTGGGTCAATAATCCAGATACCTACTGGAAACCTTGGCCAGGCTTGGAACAGTTAAAAGAGTTAGCGCAAGCAGAGGGCTTATGGAATATCTTTCTCCCCAAAGAATATGGAGATCTCAGTCCTGGACTTACCAACCTGGAATATGCTCCCCTAGCAGAACTTATGGGCAGGGTCCTTTGGTCTTCTGAAGTATTCAACTGTAGTGCCCCTGACACAGGAAATATGGAGGTTTTGGCGAAATATGGTAGTCCTGCCCAACAAGCCAAATGGCTTAGTCCACTGATGCAAGGAAAGATCCGATCGGCTTTTTTAATGACAGAGCCCCTTGTAGCCTCTTCAGATGCGACCAATATAGAAACGTCTATTGTAAAGGATGGCAATGACTACGTCGTAAATGGAAGGAAATGGTGGTCCTCTGGGGCAATGGACGAACGCTGTGAAGTCTTCATTGTAATGGGTAAAACAGATCCAGAAGGACACCGGCACTTACAACAGAGTATGGTCTTGGTACCAAAAGACACTCCTGGGGTGAAAATTTTGCGCCCCCTGCATGCAATGGGTACAGTAGATTCTCCAGGAGGACACGCAGAGATATTACTAGAAAATGTCCGGGTTCCTGCAGAAAATATCCTGTTAGGAGAAGGTAGAGGCTTCGAAATCGCCCAAGGTAGATTAGGACCTGGACGAATCCATCACTGTATGCGACTTATCGGCATGGCCCAACGCTCCCTGGAACTCATGTGCCAACGAGCAACCCAACGCATGGCTTTCGGAAGAGCCTTGAAAGACTTTAGCAGCATCCGGCAGGAAATTGCGCGTTCTCGATGTGAAATCCAACAAGCGAGGCTGCTTACCCTAGAGGCGGCAGATAAGATGGATAAATATGGAACGAAAGGGGCCAAAGACCTCATTGCCATGATTAAAATTGTCGCTCCTTCTATGACTCAAAAGGTGGTTGACCGCGCAATGCAAATCTACGGAGGTATGGGAGTAAGTAATGATGTACCGCTCTATCATTTTTTCAGTTGGGCACGAATTATCCGCCTGGCAGATGGCCCAGATGAAGTACATATGTATCAATTGGGGAGAAATACCATCAAACAGTACACGCAAGAAGTCTAATTGTTTACAGGCAATGATCCTCCAGTCAAAAGTGGGTTCTTCAGAAGTGGACAACCTGGGAACTTAGGATCATCAACCAAATAACCAAATATTATGAATATCGAAAGTCTATTAAGTATTATTCAAGCAAAAGCTGCTGGAGCTGAAACCCTGGGAAATACCTTAAAATTCAATTTGGGAGACCAGGCTCTATTTTTAGATGGAACGGGAGATAGCAACAAAGTATCGACAGAAGATAAAGAGGCAGATTGTACCATTGATGTCTCAATGGAAGACTTCCAAAGTCTACTGAGTGGGGACCTCAACCCGATGGCAGCCGTAATGGGCGGGAAAGTAAAAATCAAAGGAGATATGGGAGTTGCTATGAAATTGCAATCCCTGTTTGGATAAGTTTACTTGGCAATACATATTGCATATTGTGCTTGGCCACCAAATGGCATTCTACAAGTCGACCATGGAAGGTTTGATGATTATATCACCAAACCTTCCATTCAAGCGGAAAAAGGTAAAGAAAAACTTCATTTCAGGAGTCTTTTAAGGGTACTTTTACGTAGTTTATCTGAATTACGTGAAAGTTAACTCAATATATTCGAATTTCGAAAGTTACATGGCTTCGAGGTATGTAAGAGTCGAATAAAATTCCTATCAAAATATTGTTTTGACATTTCTGAAGTTCCAGTCACAGGTAAATTCGATAATTATTTTTGGCGTCTTCTTACAAATTGAAAAGGTAAAGTAAGCCTCATTCAAAAGAGTAATATCATTTTGAATGAGGCTATTTTTAGAGCTAAGGCATTACTATTTCACGATTATATCCTTCATAAGAGGTTAAGTTTAATTTTTTTCCTAAACCGTGATACATCTTTAACGATAAATTTAATTTAAAGATTGTACTTTATATAACTTTAACTTTAATACGAAAGAAATTAAAAAAATTTGTCTCGGAATACCTCATTTATGGGTATCAATCTCCATAGAATTACCTGAAATAAATTTTCCCTTTTTCAAGTCATGGAATTTATATTCCATTTTAAAAGATTTTGTAAATCCGCTTAAGCTATGCCTACCCATTACCTCAAATTGTAAATATTTATAGGGTTTATCGTTTTCTCCCCATTTCCCTTTTAAGTTAACATTTGTCATAATTTGAGTGGCGAAAGTAGAGTTTGACTTTCCCTGAAATTTACTGTCAAGGTACCATAAGCTATAATTATTAAAATCGACTTTTTCTATCTCCACATCTCTATTATTTCCATCACTAATCACACCATTTCCAAGAATAGAATTGACCAAGACCATTCGA
>JBCCTX010000233.1:0-12423 GCA_039197765.1 Bacteroidota bacterium | reverse complement strand
AGCTGAAGCCTTGATCAAAATGGGGAATCCTATTCTTTCAGCAATTTCCTTTGCTAGATTCACATCTGTTATGGCCTCTTCAATTCCTGGGACCATGGGAATATCATAGGCTTTTACAGCCTCTTTGGCAGAGAGTTTATCACCCATGATCTCAATGGCCTCTGGGGAAGGTCCAATAAAGGTTATACCTGCAGCTTCAACTTTACGTGCAAATTCCGCATTTTCACTTAGGAAGCCATATCCCGGGTGAATGGCATCTGCCTGAGTCTGTTTAGCCGCTTCAATTACCTTTTCGATGTCGAGGTAAGATGCTGAAGAGGGTGCGGGACCTATGTATACGGCTTCATGGGCGAATCGTACGTGGAGCGCTCTTCGATCTGCCTCTGAATAGATGGCTACAGTGGGGATGCCCATTTTTTGAGCCGTCCGCATAACGCGAAGAGCAATTTCCCCACGGTTTGCAACAAGTATTTTTTTGAATTTTCTCATTCCATTTCAATCAGTACCTGACCTTTGTCTACAGATTCCCCTTTATGGGCTCCTATCACATTTACAATTCCCTCTCCTTCTGCTTTGAGGACATTTTCCATTTTCATGGCTTCCAAAATCAACAAGGGGGTCCCTTTCTCAACGGCTTGTCCTTGCTCTACGAGGATTTCCAAAATTAAGCCTGGCATAGGGGCCTGGATCGTTTTCACCTGTTGAGTGCTTCCTAGGCTGAACCCTAATTGTTTGACAAGAGCGTCTATTTCATCCGTTAATTCCATATCATAGGTGTTTTCATTCACCTTGACACGAAGTTTACGATAGCTAAAATCTTTCTCCTCTACCGTTATGGCAAAGGAGGTATTGTTTGCTAGGAGATGAAAATGGGAGGCATCTAGTTGAATAAGATCCAGGCTTTCAAGGTCTTCTGAGTGTACCTCGTAGCTTTTTTCTTCAATTTTTACCCAATAGGTAGGCATATTTTAATGTAAACTAGTAAATAAGAAAGGGGAGTTGTTTTGCACCCCCCTTGTTCAAATTCAAAATGTTCCATTTATGTTTTCCAGCAATTACAAATTGCCTTTTTTCAATTCACTGACTGCATGATCAGCTGCCCGAGCAGTTAGCGCCATATAGGTGATGGAAGGGTTTTGGCAACCTGCACTTGTCATACATGCGCCGTCTGTCACAAATACGTTTGGTGCCTCCCAGCACTGGTTCCATTTATTTAATACAGAAGTCTTGGGATCCTTTCCCATTCTGGCAGTACCCATCTCATGAATGCCCAATCCGGGCCATGAACCTCTGTCATAGGTTTGAACATCTTTAAAGCCGGCAGCCTCCAACATTTCTGCAGCTGAATTTGCCATATCTGGTCTCATATTGCGTTCATTTTCCTTGAATTCGCAGTCAAATTTGAGGGTGGGTAAGCCCCACTTATCTCTAACGGTCTCATCTAGTTCCACTTTATTCTCGTGATAAGGGAGACATTCTCCGAAGGCAGTCATACTCATTGACCAAGGTCCAGGCTGGGTAATTTCCTTTTTAAAATCTGCTCCAACCCCGGGGAGGCTATTTCCTCTTTGCCAACCTGCACGCCTTGCCCCGCCCTGATATCCAAATCCTCGAATATAGTCTTGGCGCTTAGAGGCCTTGTCGATGTTTCTGAAGCGTGGGATGTAAAAACCTGTAGGCCTACGTCCTGCACTGTAATATTTATCATCAAACAAACCTTCTAATTGCCCTGTTGCACCCGTCCGAAAGTGGTGATCCATTAGGTTATGCCCCAATTCTCCACTCCCATTTGCAAATCCGTTGGGAAAGCGGTCAGATTTAGAGTGTAACATGATGAAGGTTGATCCTAGTGCTGATGCATTCAAGAAGATGATCTTTGCATAGATCTCCATCCACTCTTCTGTCTCTCCGTCAAGAATGCGAACCCCAGTCGCTTTGTTTTTTTCTTTATCCCAGATGATCTCCGTAACGATAGAATGGGGACGTAGGGTGAGATTCCCTGTAGCAGTTGCTGCAGGTAAGGTCGCTGATTGGGTACTGAAATATGCCCCATAGGGACAGCCATACATACATCGATTTCGATATTGGCAGGGTCCTCTTCCATTATGTCCGCGTGTAAGATTAGCGGTACGTCCAACCGTTACTACTCTTCCTCCAAAATTTTCAGCCACTTTTTCCCGAAAATGTTGCTCAGCACAGTTCAATTTTATAGGATCGAGATACTTGCCGTCGGGTACCTGGGGAAGCCCCTCCTTCATGCCTTGAATACCCGCAAAGGTTTCTACATAATCATACCAGGGCTTAATGTCTTTGTACCGTATGGGCCAGTCTACGGCTATACCATCTTTTAAATTGGCGTTAAAATCCATTTCACTCAACCTGTAGCAGTGTCTTCCCCACATGAGAGATCTTCCCCCTACATGATACCCTCTGATCCAGTCGAAGCGTTTTACTTCCTGATAGGGATTTTCTTTGTCATTTACCCATAGGTGTGTGCTGGATTCGTTAATCGTATACCCTGTGCGCATTTGCTTTTGATAATTCTCGCGCAATTCCAGGGGTAATTGGCCTCGGTGGGGATGGGTCCAAGGATCATCAAAAGCAGTTGTGTAGTCTTTTACGTGCTCGATCATGCGTCCGCGTTCTAGCATGATAACCTTAAGTCCCTTCTCGGTTAGTTCTTTGGCTGCCCAGCCACCGCTAATTCCAGACCCCACAACAATGGCGTCATACGTATTTTGTTCTTTCGCTTTTCCGTTTATCTGCATGTAGACGAAATGAAGGTTAATTTAGTTGAAGTAAAAATTTCCCTCTAAGGGTATGTATGGGCTACATGGCCCAAGCTTTCTGACCATCCTGAAGATCTACGCATGGTTCATATCCTCCAGGTACAGGAGTATATGCCAGCGCTTGGGTTGCCCCTATTTCAGATGTAAAATATCCAGCGAGTGTTGCCTGCTTCATCATGGGGAAAAAGGCTGGTGTATCTTGCTCTCTTGTTTTACCCGTTTTTTCGAGTTCCATAAGGTAGGCTTCGCGTTCGGTGGGTTCCAACGCCTGAAAATTTTTCCCCATGGCTTCTGTACAAGTTTGTTGAAACTCTTTTAAGCCCGCAAGTACAGCTTGTTGCATCTTTTCGGGCAGCAAGTCCTTGGCCATGATATCTATATACCGATGCACCAAAGCTTCCTTTGCCCCTGGGCTATCAGTAGTAGGAATAATGGTCTCTGCTATTTCTGCAACCAGGTCAATTTGTTCTTGAGAAAAAAATGAAGGTACCCAATCAGGTGTTTGTTCTACCTGGCAGCCACTCATCCACATACTTAAGGTAGGGATCGAAAGGACTCCACCAGTAGACCAGGCCATTCGCTTCATCGCGTCTCTTCTCTGCATAGTAGTAATTTTAGTGTATGTGTTATGCTTTAAATAAATCCTGGAGTTTTAAGGCTACTCCTAATTTTCCATCGACTTTGATCCTTCCACTCATAAAGGCAATAGTTGGATCTAATTTGCCACGGATCAGGTTTAAAAAAGATTTTTGTTTTACTTTAATCGTTGTGTCTGGGTCGGTTCCTTCCTTGGCTACTGTATTTGCATCTCCTTTACCATCAAGAAAGAAAGAGCTTTCGTCCTCAAAGACAAATTTCACAACATACCCAAGGGGATCGATCGTAGATGCCTTTTGCTGGACTTCTGTGATAATTTCTTCTAAATTCATTTTGATAATGGACTATTAACCTACAATTCCCATTAAATAACAAGTTTTTTCGATAAAATACTAGCAGGTTTTTGTGTAGCTTAACGGTAGTTCAATTTATAATTCTGTACCATTTCTATCTACTATTACTTATGCGACGTATTGGTTATTTTATCCTATTTATCACTGTATTTAGCTGTACATCAGGCCCCTCACAACCGAACGAGAGCCTTCGAACCTTAAATTATCCGGATGTAAATCTACCTTTTAAACCCAATGTTTTGTGGATTGTTGCGGAAGACTTGGGGCCTTATCTTCCTTCCTGGGGAGATTCGACCATAGAAACTCCCCATATTAGCCGATTGGTAAAGGAAGGCGTAAAGTATACGCACGTTTTTTCCCCATCTGGGGTTTGTGCACCCAGTCGGGCCGCCATCTCAACAGGAATGTACCCGACCCATATTGGTGCAAACCACATGCGAACAGGCGGAAATCCCAAGTTTTTCCCTAGCGGAATTATTCCCTATGAAGCGGTTTTACCGGTTGGAGTACGTATGCATAGCGAAGAACTACGGAGAGCAGGGTACTATTGCACCAATAATAGCAAGGAGGACTACCAGTTTAAAAAGGCTGTTACGGCATGGGATGAAAGCAGCGGAAAGGCGCATTGGAGGAATCGACCCAAAGGAAAGCCCTTCTTTTCCATTTTCAATTTGGGCGTAACCCACGAATCCCGTATTTGGGCGAAGGCAGAGGACTCTTTATGGGTTCCCCAGGACCATCCTGTTCCAGTTCCTCCCTATTTGCCTGATAACGAAGTCGGTATGACGGATGTACGCCGCATGTATTCCAATATTAAGGAAATGGATGCACAGGTGGGAAATATTCTGGCAGAATTAGAAGCGGACGGTCTGCTCGATAGCACCATCATCTTCTGGTATGCAGATCACGGGGGACCCCTGCCCCGGCAGAAGCGATTGTGCTATGATTCGGGCTTACGCGTACCTATGGTCGTGCGCTTCCCCGATATGCAGTATGCTGGAACGGTGGATGAGCGACTCATCAGCTTTATTGACTTTTCCCCCACCTTAATGTCTCTGGTGGGAATAGAGCCTCCGAAAATATTGGATGGACAGGCCTTTTTGGGTGAATTTAATGCGGAGGCTCGCAAATATATTCACGCAGCAGGGGATCGCTTTGATGGTAAGTATGACATGATTCGTGGGGTAAGGAATGATCGTTTTAAGTATCTGAGAAATTACCGGGTTAAGCAGCCCTACTACCTCCCAGTTGCCTACCGGGAACAAATGCCTATTATGCAAGAATTACTCAAAATGAATAAGCAAGGAACTTTGAATAAATACCAAGCGCAGTGGTTCCGCCCAACTAAAGATCCAGAAGAACTGTTTGACTGTGAGGCAGATCCCCATGAGCTTAACAATTTGGCTGATGACCCCGAATACCAGGATGTATTAGCTGAATTACGTACGGAATGCGATCGTTGGATGGAGGAAATTTCCGATAAAGGCCTGCTCCCTGAAGATAGCTTGATAGAGCTCCTATGGCCAGGAAGTGTACAGCCTGTAAGTCAAATTCCACAAATCGAAAAAACCGATCAGGGATATGTTCTCTCATCAGCTACTGAAGGCGCCTCAATTGGGTATCAATTTCTTGCTCCAGAAGAAGAGCCATCCAAGACTTGGGAGGTATATATTGAACCGGTAAAAATTCCCAATGGAAAAATCCTCCATGCTATTGCCCATAGGGTGGGCTATAAGCCCAGTGAGGTAGTTGAGGTAGAGAGGTGAGAAGTCTCAGAATCCAGATGTGAGAAGAGGGTAGCCCGAAATGAGAAGCGATAGATCATCGTTCAGATCTAGATTTGAATAGAATGGGTTTTACTATTACCTCTCACTTCAGGCTACTTTTTCACTTGCTCGCCAAGGCTTTATCCCCTGTTAGCTGACTGAGGTATTCAACCAG
This sequence comes from Bacteroidota bacterium, assembly GCA_039197765.1. GTDB lineage: Bacteria > Bacteroidota > Bacteroidia > J057 > J057 > JBCCTX01. The sequence goes on along the minus strand of JBCCTX010000233.1, from coordinate 6,743 downwards.
GTCCACCAATTCCTCTTGGCTAAGGTCTTTGTATAATCCCTCTGGCATGAGCGAGACTGGGAGGGGCTCCATTGATGTAATTAGGTCCTTTTCAATTTCTTTGGATATTCCGCCTTGCATGCGCAGAATCAGGATGGACTCGGTTTCACTCTCTATGTACCCCGTAAATGCATTCTTGTCTTGGAGTTTTACCAGATAACCCTCATAATTGAAGCTGATGCCTGCACTGGGATACAAAATGGAGGAATACATGGCTTCCTTGGATAGCTTATTCCCGATTTCAGTGAGAGCAGGTCCAAAGTTTACCCCTACTTCACCAACTTGATGGCAAATGCCACAATTTTGCTGAAATATCTGTTGACCATTTTCGGAGGAGCCCGACAAACTTACTAATTCTTCTATGGGAGGAAGGGTAGTTTCTTTTCCAGATACCTCAGGCAGGTAAGTGGCTGCGACTTTCCGTATATCTTCATTCCAAGAGGATAGTAATTGGTTGGCTGCAGGTTCTACCAACTCCTCAGGCAGCGCTTCATTTTTGAGTTTGTCGTACAATTTCCAGGTACCACTCCAACCTACGCCATAGGCTTGAACGGCTGAGATTCGGTCGGGTAAGGGAGCTGACGAATCCTCCATCAAGGCTTCTAGGACAGCAAAGGATTCTTGTGATTGTGTCAGACTCAGCAATTGGAATAGGTTCCCTCGATTGTGAGAACTGCCTTGAATTAATTCACCTGCTATCCAAGCTTTTCCATTTTTTTGTTTCAGCAAAATACCCAAGGTTTGAACCTTGAGGTTATTGTCTCCGTCTCCGGACAATAGGTCCTGTAGGCGTTCGTATTGCCTTTTTTGATAGGTTTTAGGTAAATAGGCCAGATGACTTTTTAATAGGCGAACATAGGTATCTCCGGTCTCTAATTGGTCTAAGGTCTGAAGGAGGGCTTTGCGTGCAATGGGACTCTGTCTTGCTATTTCCGGATCTAGGTGCTCAAGGGCTATTTTCCGTATTTCTGGGTATTGGGGATGGGTTTCCTCCGCGAGTAACCCTATTAAGGCCTTATTTTTACTTTTCGAATGGTGAAAGTCTAGGGCTCTGAAGTAGCGGTGGGTCCCTTTGGCTTCGACTTCAGAGGCGATCAATTCTTGTAATTTCTCTCCGGCAACTGAAGCGCGCATCCTCCATACGATGTCTCGATTTTTCTTGGTTTTCCATTCGTCCCCGATGTCTTTCATCCAAGTATTGAAATAAAGGTCTGCATGGCGGTCTGCCCCAATACCCAAGGCTTCTAAGAACCATCTGTCTCCCGGTTGGTAGGCACTTGCAAGCTGGGACCAAAGCTTCGCGCCTGCAGGGCTATCTTCAAAGCGAAGGGCAAGCGCTACCTCACGTTTTACCTGAATACTGGAATCATCTGCCAACTGTTGGCAATAGGCCAATACCTGCTGTTGGTCCAACTGCTTGGCAATTCTGAGAGCAGTAATTCGAAGTTCGGGTGTCTTTGAATGCAGGCCCTCTTGAATGTACGCGCTAGTTTTCCCCTCTAAGCGAGCAAGTAACCAAAGGGCCCTAGCCTGGAAACGTGGATTGGGGTCAGTCCACATTTCTTTAAGGGCAGGTTCAGCCTTTATCCCCATGTTTTCCAGGGCCTTCCAAGCCTTAAAACGCGTTGACATATTAGGACTTTTTAGGGCCTCTACAGCTCCCCTAGGAGTGGTGTAATTTTGTTGAGGGATGGTGTACGGTTGCTTAGCAGAAGCAATTCGATACAAACGACCTTGTTTCAAATCTCCCACTTTATGTCCCCCTACTCCTGGATCGTACCAGTCTGCTACAATCAGGGAACCATCTGGAGCAATACACAGGTCAGCAGGACGAAACCAAAGGTCTCCCAGCCCATACATAAGGGTATCTTGAGTGGCCCTATACCCTGCTCCCTGGTTCTTAACGGGATAGGCACGAACGATTCGAGGCCCTGCATCTGTATGGATCATTTCATTCCAAAATCGCTCGGGAAGCAAATTTCCTTCATAGATTACCATTCCAGTAGGAGATCCAGCGCCTGTCTGCAAGAGATTGGGAACAACACCTGGATCGTTTTGATGCCAATGGCGAAGGGGAATTTCCTCAGACATGCCCGTTCGATATACCCTCCAACCTTCTCCTGTCAATTCATCTTTGTATCCATAGTTACCGTGCTCCATGACATAATTGATTCGTACCCCTCTGTTCCCATCGTCATCATTATCTGATTGCCAAAGAGTGCCATAGGAATCAATTGCAACTTCGTAGTTGTTGCGGAAATTGTGAGCCAGTATTTCTACATTACTCCCATCTTCATCGCATCGGAAGACCATCCCCTCGCGATACGGTTTACCCGTGTCCTCAATTTTATTTCCATCTCGGTCATAAAAGGGCTTCCCATTCTTATCAAGCAATACATTGCCCTCATTCCCGAAGTTAAAGTATAATTTTCCATCTGGCCCAAATACCACCGCGTGCAAGGCATGGTCGTGCTGCACCCCTTCTACAGCCGTAAAGAGCGTATCCTTTCTTTCTGGGAGGTCGTCGCCATCTGCATCCGTAAATACGAACATATAGGGACTACAGGATACGTAGACTTTTTCTCCTAATACGCTAATCCCTAAAGCAGAATTAACATCTGTACCCTGATAAAATACTTTGCGGCTATCGGATTTCCCGTCCCCATCTGTATCTTCTAAGATTACGATCCTATCCCCTTCTTCCTGAGCAGGATTATTGGGATTGAGGTGATTTCGATAATTATAGCCTTCACATACCCAGATACGACCTCGATCGTCTATATCTATGTTAGTGGGATTGATAAGATCGGGTTCATGTGCAAAGAGGCTTACCGCCAAATCTTCAGCAAGGTACATGCTGTCTAAGGCATGGGTTGGCATGCGCTTTTCAGCTTCACTAAGGGGGCTAGGAGAAGGAGGGGTACAATGGAAAAGAAATACTAAAGTTCCTCCATACAGGCAATTTTGCAGTAGTCGATTCAACATCATATCGGTAGTAGGTTATTGAAAATTTGGGTTTTACCAGAATAGTAAAAATAAGATCCTAATTTTTCACGAAAGTATCTCTATTTTTCGCCTATGAATGAAAAGTTATTGACATTCGCGCAAAGGATTCAAGCATTGGCACATACGGGACTTCATTATGGAACGGGAGTATATGACCTGGAACGATATGCTGAGCTCAATCAGATCAGCTTGGAGATGATGAGTTTACTATTGGATCAGCCAGTGGAAATTCTTCAAGGCCTATTCTCAATTGAGCCTGCCTATGCAACCCCCAAAGTAGACATCCGAGCCTTTGTATTAAAAGCGGGTAAGGTGCTGATGGTAAAAGAGGTATCGGATGGTAAATGGTCTCTACCGGGGGGGTGGGCAGATGTAGGTTTAAGCCCTATGGAAGTTGCCCAAAAAGAGGTAAAAGAAGAAACGGGGCTTGAAGTAAGGCCCACGCGCTTATTGGCAGTTTTTGATAAAAAATTTCATCCCCATCCTGCCTATATGGAGTACACGTATAAGCTGTGCATATTGTGTGAAGTACTTGGTGGAAGGCTTCAAGGTAGTATTGAAACGACGCAAGTAGGATTCTTTGATCCTCACAATCTGCCAGAACTTTCGGAAGAACGGATTACCCATAATCAAATCGAAATCCTATTGAAACGTACAAAAAACCCTCAGGAAAATGTTTGGTTGGATTGATATGATTTTTTTATGAAAAAATATTCAAAAAATATTTGAAGTGAAGTGAATTTTTTCCTTCTTTAAATGAAGAAAGAATGGAAAATTTTTGAGATGTTGATATATTTTTAATGTCTTAGGCATGAAGGGATTAATTATCACTTTGCTAGTAGTCTTAACCCATTTGACCCATAGTTTTGCCCAGAGTTCTTCCCCTAGCGTAAGTTCTTCAGCAGGAGAGTCTTTTCAAGGGGTTAATTTGAAATTGGATTGGACACTTGGAGAACTGGCCATAGAATCCTTGGAAAATTCTTCTAGGCAGCTTACTCAAGGCTTTCACCAGCCCCAATATTTGCTGACTAATTCAGAAACTTTACCTGCAGAAGTAGGATATATCAAGGTTTTTCCCAATCCTGTAGCGAACAGCCTGAAAGTGGACCTACTGCTCAGGGAGCCACAAAAAGTTGAACTATCGCTATTGGATTTGCAGGGGAGAAAAGTTTGGACGAAAAGTCTTTTTTCTCAGAATGTTGAAGCTGCTGTTGAAATGAGCTCTCTTCCTGTAGGTACTTACTTTTTGCATCTTACCTATAACAATCGCAAAACGCTGAAAACCTATGCCATTCAAAAACTCTATTAACCCTTTGGGTTTCCTTTGCCTACTTATAGCTCTTGTATGGTCCATTGATGTAGCAAGTCAGGTTCCTCAAGCCTTTAATTATCAGGGGGTTGCAAGAGATCTTTCGGGTACTCCTATTCCCATGAAAGAAATTGGACTGAGGGTTTCGATTCTATTGGGAGAGGTAGATGGGCCCCCAGAGTATTCGGAAGTTCATAGCCTTACGACCTCGGAATTGGGGCTTTTTGCCATAAAGATCGGTCAAGGAGATCCGCAGCAGGGAAATTTTGAAGACATAGCTTGGGGGGAGGGAGACCATTACCTTCAAATAGAGATGGACGAAGAGCAGACGGGTTCCTATGAACTTATAGGAACTAGTCAGTTACTGAGTGTTCCGTATGCCCTGCAATCAGGGAATGCCTATTGGCAGCGAGACTCGGTTGACCATTTTTTACCCGTAGGAAGAGCTGGAATTGGGGTCAGGCCCAATAGGATGTTTTCGACCCTTTCTGTCGGTAATTTTGATTCTTCTCTACGCTACCGTGGACATTTGATGTTTTTGAATGAAGAATACCCTTCTACCAATTCAAGTGCCGTCGGTCTCATTACAGCATATGGGAACGATATCGATACTACCCAAATTACGCCTGCGGGAAGACTGTGGGCTATTGGAAGCCTCTCTACTTCAAATCAGGATATGGCTATCTTTAATGATTTAGCGGGAGCCATTAGGTTTGGGGTGAACAGAGATTATGAGGCCATGACCTTGAACTCAAATGGCTTCTTGGGTATTGGGACTACGGAGCCTGCTAGCAAGTTACAGGTTGACCAAGGCGATGTGTATGTAAATGGTGTCGGGCAAGGAGTTATTATGCGTTCACCCGATGGCCAGTGTTGGCGTATTACAGTAGGGAATACGGGTACTTTAGGGACTAGTTCGGTGACTTGTCCTGAGTAAAGGGGCTATCATTCAACCATTGCAAGGGATTAGCTCTCCAGTAAGGGTAGTTTTACAGTATACTGTTTCTCACTTTTTTGAATTTCTGGCTTCTGCTCACTTAGCAATTCGTAGCGTCTGCATAAATTATCAAGTCCTATTCCGGTTGAATCAGGTTTTTTCTTCCTCAGCTGAAGGTTATTCGATATGGTTAGCCCATTATTTTGGGCAGTAATGGAGATTTCCAGTGGTTGGTTTTGAGAAACGATGTTATGCTTAATGGCATTTTCAACAAGGAGTTGCAAGGCCAGGGGAGGGACCATCTTCGAAAGGCTTTCAGCGGGTATTTGTAGGGTTACCTCAAGGCCAGATTCAAAACGTATTTTCTGTAGATAGAGGTAATTTTCTAGGAAATTGAGTTCTTCACTGAGGGGGATCAGATTCATTTCCCGATAATCCAATACATAGCGATAAACCTTCGTAAGCTTACTGATAAATTCCTGAGCTTTCTCCCCATCTTCCATGACCAACATGGACAAGACATTTAAAGAATTAAACAAAAAATGGGGATTTACCTGATTTTTGAGGGTTTCAAACTGGGAAAGCAGATTTTCCTTTTTTTGTCGCTCGGTTTGGAGTAATAAGGTATTTCGCTCTTCTTCCAGAAGCGCAATTTCTTTTCTCATTTTGTAGGCTTCGAGGGCATTATCCATGATAAGCTTCAGCTCACCAGCATTCCAGGGCTTGCTGATGTAGTGGTACACCTTGCCTTTGTTGATTGCCTCGATCACTGCCTGCATATCGCTGTAGCCAGTTACTACCATACGTATAGGGTTTGGAAACTCCTGGACAATTTGCTCAAATAACTGTACTCCCGTCATATGAGGCATGCGTTGATCGCTTAGGATGAGGTCTACAGGATGGGACCTGAGAATTTCCAGGGCCTCTTTTCCCGTTTTTGCCAAATAAATCTGGTAGTCCCGACGAAAGGTTGCCCGAAAAGAGGTGAGATTCTGTTGCTCATCGTCAACATACAAAATAGAATGGGGCTGTTCCTTTTTCATTCATGGTTTATTTAAGTGAAGGCAAGAACCACAAGTTTTCCAATTACCCCCCACTCGCTTTTAGACGTTCCGTATTTTCTTCGATTCGGAGCGGTTCAATTACTTGGTCAAGGTCCCCATCCATAATCCCTTGAAGGTTGTAAATCGTGAGACTAATTCGGTGATCTGTAACCCTTCCCTGAGGAAAATTATAGGTGCGAATTTTTGCACTTCTATCGCCTGTCGAGACCAAAGATCTCCTCAGGGCAACTTCTTCAGCCTTTCTTTTGGCCATTTCCATGTCGTAAATGCGCGTTCGCAAGATTCGCATGGCCTTTTCCCGGTTTTTGATTTGGGATTTTTCGTCCTGCATTGAAACTACTACCCCTGTAGGAATATGGGTTAGTCTAACGGCTGAATAAGTCGTATT
>JBCCTX010000232.1:0-12537 GCA_039197765.1 Bacteroidota bacterium | reverse complement strand
GTTTTGAATACACACATCATGGATAACCTGATCATAGGCACGCTGCATGAAAGTAGAGTAAATATTGCAGAAGGGAATTAAGCCTTGTGTAGCTAGACCTGCTGAGAAGGTAACTGCGTGCTGTTCGGCAATTCCGACATCAAAGGCACGGTCAGGCATTTCTGCCAACATATACTTCAAACTACACCCACTGGGCATAGCAGGAGTAATCCCCATGATTTTGTCGTTCTCCTTGGCCAACTCTATAATCGTATGTCCAAATACATCTTGGTACTTGGGAGCTTGAGGTTCTGTAGGAACCTTCTTTTGTATTTCTCCTGTAATTTTATCGAACAGTCCAGGTGCATGCCATTTGGTCTGGTTCTCTTCCGCGAGTTTGTATCCTTTGCCTTTAACGGTAATGCAGTGAAGCAATTTGGGGCCTGGAATTTTTTTCAGATCATCCAAAACACGCACCAGATGATTGATATCATGACCATCTATAGGACCAAAATACCGAAAGCCCAGGGCCTCGAATAGCATTCCTGGTTTGGTAACCGAAGCCGTAAGCGCCATCTCTAGTTTTCCAGCGATACTCCTCGCCTTTTGGCCAAGTTTGTTAAGCTTCCCTAACAACTTCCAGAGGTCTGTACGCAGTTTATTATACGTTTCAGAAGTAGAGATATCGGTAAGGTAATCCTTTAAGGCCCCTACATTGGGATCAATAGACATACAATTGTCATTTAGGACAACTGTAAGGTTGGCTTTTTCCCATCCCCCGTGATTTAACCCTTCAAAGGCCATACCACCTGTCATAGCTCCATCCCCTATTACGGCAATCACCTGTCGATCCTCTTTCTTATAACGTATAGCGGAGGCCATCCCTACTGCAGCAGATATGGAGGTGGAAGAATGTCCCACACCAAAAGTATCATACTCCGATTCCATGCGGTTGGGAAAACCTGAAATTCCCCCATACTTGCGATTGGTATGGAACGATTCTCTTCTACCTGTGATGATCTTGTGACCATACGCCTGATGCCCCACGTCCCAGATGAGTTGATCATCCGGTGTGTTGAACACATAGTGGATGGCCGTAGTAAGCTCTACAACTCCCAAGCTAGCACCAAAATGACCTCCGTTCACAGATACGGTTGAAATGATATAGTCCCTAAGCTCTTGACAAAACTGATATAAGTCCTCTGGAGGGAGTTTTCTGAGATCTTCGGGATTTACTACGCCTGAAAGCAATTTACCTACTTCAATTTCCATACAAATCTAATTAAACAAACGGCAAGTAATGTTAGTAACCCGGATACGTAACAGAATGTTTTAAAACCTGGACATACACACAAATGTACCAAATTATTGGAAATGAGAAACGCTTGGGGAAAATGGATGAGTCATTGGGGTCTGGCGGTCATCTCAGGTTTCTCAAGTATTTTCAGGTATCTCGACTTCAAGTTCTTTCTCCATCAAGTAATTGAAAAAAGCTTGATCATTGAGATAACCTGTAAGAATATCTTTACAGATAAAGCCCTGACTCTGATAGAAATCTTTCCCGGTAAGGCTAGATTCAACCCTTAACGATTTTTGTTTGTATTTACGTGCCGTCTTTTCCAGTCGGGCTAGAATAGCCCTAGCCACTCCTCTACCTTGGAAGTCCTTGTGGGTATACAATCGATTGATTTCTCCCGCACCGGGTTTTAAGTCTCCAAATCCAATAATTTGCTTCTTGTATTCAGCGACAAAGCAAATGTTGGCCCTCAGAGATTTTTCCCAGGATTTTCTGTCGAGCTCCTCTGGCGCCCAAACCCTAAGTTGCTCTTCAGAGTAGTCTTCTACACATACGTGATGCACCGTATCGTAAAACAATTTCATCACTTTGTGGAGGTCATACCAACGGTAATATCGGACCCTAAAGGGAAGTTCTTCACGGATGGAATTACTTGATTCCCAATTTAATACTTGTATGAAAGGCTGGAGCATAGGCCTAAATTCCAAAAAATTAGCGTTATAATAGAATTAACGCACAAATCCGGTAAATATTCCCACCTAATTCATACCCATTCTTACTTAAACCGTTCAAATTCCCTCGATTTCTATCTCTTGGCAAGCCACAGCCATTTGATGAGCATAATTTTGCTAAATTCACCAAAAATAAATCCTCCCTTTCATAAACCCATGAATCCCATTATCCCAATTCCTACAGCCCACCTCTTCCCCATTTTGGACCAAAAGCTAGAACACCTTCTCCAGGCCCTCAGTCCCGAGCAGTGGGAATTGTCTACTATTGTTCCCAAGTGGAATATAAGGAAGATTGCCTGTCATCTGCTGGATACCAATATTCGTACCCTTTCCGTACTCAGAGATGACCACCTGGGTTCCCCTCCCGAGGCCATCCATTCCTACCAAGATTTGATAGGCTACCTTAATCGCCTCAATGCTGACTGGATAACAGCCACCCAAAGGTTGAGCCCAGCACTCCTCATAGACCTACTAATTCATACGGGTAAACAGTGTAACAAGTATTGGGAGGAGCTTCCTCCCTTTGAGCCTGCTCGCTTTGGGGTTGCATGGGCAGGGCAGGAAGAATCCCCAAACTGGTTTCACATGGCGAGGGAATATACCGAGAAATGGCACCACCAACAGCAAATCCGGTTGGCCGTAGGTGAGACAGACGTATTGTATGCCCAAGCGTTATACTTCCCCCATTTGGAAACCTCCATGCAAGCACTTCCCCATCACTACCGGAACATTGAAGCCCCTACTGGCACCTCCCTAGCCTTTACCGTTTCAGGTGTGGAAGGAGGAACTTGGTATTTAGAAAGGCTGGATTCCTCCTGGGAAATAATTCCTACTCCCCAGGGTAGGCCCGACTGTCATGTTCACATCCCAGGAGAAATTGCCTGGAGATTATTTACCAAGGGAATTTCACACGCTGAGGCAGCCCCTTTACTCACTATTTCTGGCCAGAAGGCCCTAGGAAGTCCAATTTTGAACATGTTGGCTGTTATGGCCTGAGTTACATTTCTGTCAGGTTCTGTTACATGTGTGCTAATCATTCCCTCATGTAATACCCGTCTCTCCCCTTTCTGTAAAAATTGAGTTACCATTCTGCTAGTATTTGGGAATTCCCAGATAGCCCCTATGTGAGTTTTTGGAGGAGTTTTGCAGTGTACTTCAAATGTAACACTTAACAACAACTCCAAATGAACAACCTCATAACCATCCCCCAGAGAAAAAAGCTATGCGTTTTCGCCTTAGCTTTTCTCTTTGGTTTTTCCGCTTTTCCCCAACAGGCTTTGGGAATTGAAAAATCTCCTATTATCACTGAGAAGGTAAGTCCTGCACCTTCCACTCCACTTATTGTCAAAAAATACTTTTGCGCTGCCCATAATACTGAAGAGGAAAAGACCCTACTGAGAGAAGCTCTTACCTTTTGGAATGGGCAAAGTGAAAAATTTGCTTTTCGGTTCACCAATGAAGCAGGAGCGGTAGTGACCCTGCCCATTTCATTTGAATTAGCCCTAGCTCCTGGAACTTACACAGAGTGGGACTTCTTCCTCCCCCACCCTGATGTACCTACTCAAAATCTCGTCTATCTGGAAGTTATACCAGATGAACGCCTAAGGCGGTTGGACCGAAGCCGTAGCCATACGGCTACACATGCAATTGGGTATGCCTACCAGGGAACGGTAGCGATCTCTCAGGACTTTGCCCATATGAAAGAAGTAGCCATACACGAAATAGGTCATATCCTCGGTGCGCAACATGCTAGAGCAAGTATCATGGACTCACATATCCACTGCTATACTTCTCATATAAAGCGGAAGACGATCCACCAAATAATTACCCATACCATTGAAACCACTAGCGAGGCACAGAACCCTATAATATCCCTTATCTGCGAAGACCCCAAAATACTTCAAAAAGGTAAAATCGTCCGGTTGGTATCCGGAGCTCTACCATTTTTTGTAGCCATGAAGTAATCCCAAAATTTTCAACTAAAAACATTAACATTCATGAATCAACAAACAATCTTTAACACCTTTCCCATTTTTGTACTTCTTTGCCTAAGTATGCTAGGATGTCAAAAAGAGAAAATGGCTGGCTCTCCTAATGAGAATCCTCCCGATACATACCCCATCATCCGGGCAGCCCAAATAACGCATTCCACCATTAGACCCACGGGCTTTACAGAAAACCAGGGCCAATTAGGGGCAATGGAAGATGTAAAGTTCTACCTCAAAAAAGATGGAGTAGGATGCTATGTTAAGAGCCAAGGTATTAGCTACATTTGGTCCCATCCAGTTGCAACGGATAGCCTTAAAGGAACACAGTTTCAATCTCAACGCCTGGACCTCACATGGGTTGGCGCGCAAATGGATATTGTTCCAAAAGGCATTGATGCCAACTCCGCTTTGCAGAACTTTTACACCGAAGCGGCTCCAGCAGGTATTATCGGAGTTAAAAGTTACCAAAAGTTGCGATATGAAAACCTGTATCCCAATATTGACCTCCTACTGTATATCCAAGCGGATCATCTCAAATATGATTTTATCGTAAAACCTGGAGGGAGCGTGTCGGATATTAAACTCCAATACGATGGAGAAGCTGATATCTGCCTGGAACCAGATGGATCTCTCCTGCTCACCAATTCATTGGGGACCCTCAAGGAGGGAAGTCCTTTCACCTACCAGGAAAAGGAAGGTACACGAATTCCTGTCGAAGCTCACTACCAACTCCAGGATAGCCTGATAAGCTTCCAAATAGGGGCCTATGACTGTAGTTCCGACCTAATTATAGATCCTGACCTCATGTGGTCTACCTACCTCGGAGGGGATGATGAAGAAGAAGGCCGAGCGGTATGTACAGATTCAAAGGGAAATGTCTATATCGCAGGTCGTGCCTTTGCCCATCACGATGAACTGGCAACCCTATATGAGCTTCAGGAATACTGGGATGGGGATGATGCCTTTCTTGCCAAATTTGCCCCGACCGGTGCCTTGCTTTGGACTACCTACTATGGAGGGGGAGATGAGGATGAAGCAAATGCAGTGTGCACAGATCCAGATAACAATGTCTTCATGGCAGGCTTTACTCATAGCCATAATGGAATCGCTTACAATGGCCATGATGAGGTCTACAATGAGTTTGGTAGTACCTCTGGCAATCGCTTTGACCGAGATGCCTTTTTGGTAAAATTCGATGAAGATGGACAGAGAGAATGGGGCACTTACTATGGAGGGGAAGAATACGACGGGTATACCAAAGCAGAAGAAGGCCGAGCGGTATGTACCAATGAAAATGGAGACGTATTCTTAGCAGGGTTTACCTCTAGTGAAATGTATATCGCCTTTGACGGCTATGACAACACGTATGCTGGCAGCTATGACGCATTCTTAGTAAAGTTCGATGGAAATGGAAACCGAGAATGGGCAACCTATTTTGGGAATGAGCAGCGGGAATTTGCAAATGCGGTCGCGGTTAATCCTGCGGGAGAAATTTACATGGCAGGGCTGACAGAAAGTGAGGGCATTGCCAGTGGAGGGCATGATAATACCTACTCAGGTAACATGGATGCTTTCATGGTGAAGTATACACCCGATGGAGATCGCTTGTGGGCAACCTATTACGGATCGAATGGAGTAGACCAAGCCCATAGCCTTGCGACCCACCAAGGGTTTGTATACATGGCGGGCGTAACTTCTAGCGCCAACTCTATCGCCCATAATGGTCATGACATGTCCTTTAATGGAGGCGTAGACGCTTTTTTGGTAAAATTCAATATGTTCGGAGGACGTGAATGGGGGACCTACTTTGGAGGGCCAGATGATGAAACGGTCTGGGGAGGCTTTACCACTCAAGAGCCCTATCAGTCAGCCGCTGTAAGTGTCAGCAAATTTGGAGATGTGTACTTATCAGGGACCACCGAAAGCAATTCAGGGATCGCTCATCTGGGATATGACAATACGTTAAGTGGAACCCGCGACGGCTTTCTCGCCCGGTTCCTACATGATGGTTCCAGACAATGGGCAACTTACTTTGGGGGCAATTCAAACGATTATATCTATGGAGTTGCAAATGATGTAGCGGCTAATGTCTATGTTGTGGGCAAAACGTATAGCAATACTGATATTGCCCATAAGGGACATGATGAATCCTATGGAAGTGGAGGAGATGCCTTTCTCGCAAAGTTCAAACCCTATAAAAGGGCCATAGACGATGGTCCTGGAGACTTAAAAGATGAACCGGATAATCCTCATGAATCTCCTGAAAGGGAGGAACCCAAAAAGGATCCTAGGGATCTATTCTCCTCCAATTCAACTGCTTCCTTTTCCCTATATCCCAATCCAAGTTTGGGAGTGGTTCATGTCCGCCCTTTGCACCCAAGTGAAAACACCTACCAAATCCACATATTTGATGCTGGAGGAAAGCGGGTATTTCACCAAGAGGATCTCAAAGGAGCCAACGCGCAACAACTAGACCTTAGTTCGCTCCCTAGGGGTACCTATTTTTTAAAGCTAGTTGGTGAACAGGTATCCTACACACAAAAACTCATCTTGAAATGATTGTGACCTGTTGATTAGGCCCTCCACCAAGCAATGCTATTGCTCCCAGGTGTATATCCAAACTGTATGTGGGACGGGTGGAGGGCTACTTACGTGTTGCATCAAAAATATTATCACTTACACACTTAAAATTTTCTAAATACGATGGAATCGAACAGTATAATAGTAGTGAAGATTTCTTTGTTAGCTGTGCTATGGATAGCGTTGATACCCTTTATTCCTATTGAAGGAAATCGATCTATAGAATTTCCTTTCATCCCTACTCCGAGTACTTTTTCAAAAGCTTCACTTTCTTATGATCCAGGAAATGAACACGTTTTTGTAAGAAAGCCTGCACAACCTGGATTTACTGAAAACAAAGGCCAATTACGCCAGGGAAAAGATATTCTATTTTACCTGGAACAAGAGGGTCTAGGCATGTACCTCAGAAACCAGGGAATCACCTATGTGTGGGTAGAAGAACTGACATCGGCTGGTTCTCCTTTTACCGAACAAAAAGATTCCTTTAGAATTGCCGAGATTCATATGAATTTGCTAGGAAGCAATCTAGCGCCCAAAATCAAGAAGGGTTCTCCCATCCCCGGCACTTATCATTATTACAATGAAAAGGCTCCCGAAGGATATACGCATATCCAGCGTTTTCAGGAAATCCGCTACGAAGAAATATATCCTTCAATTGATTTAGTTATTTACTTTCAGGAGGGAGGGGTAAAATACGACTTTGTGGTTAAACCTGGCGGTAAGGTGGAAGACATCCAATTGGAGTATTCCGGACAAAGGGATATAGACTTACAGGAAACGGGTTCTATTCAAATTGAAAGTCCTTTGGGAATACTCACAGAAGGTAAACCATACACATTTCAAGAGGCCAATGGAAAAAAGAAAGAGATTCCTAGCTCCTATAGCCTTACAGATAGCACGGTCAGTTTTTGTGTGGCTCCTTATGATTCTAGCAATATCTTGGTAATCGATCCTACCTTAATTTGGGCAACTTACTTTGGAGCAACTGCCACAGAAATTGGAGAAGCAGTATGTACCGATGACCTGGGAAATGTATACATCGCAGGAAAATCAAATTACGGATATCATGAATTGGCTACGAATTGGGAATTAGAAGAATATTGGGGAGGCCGAGATGCTTTTATAGCAAAGTTTGACCCTTCAGGTGCCCTTTTATGGGCCACCTACTACGGAGGTGAACATGAAGATGCTGGGATGGGGGTATGTACAGATCCAGATGGAAATGTATTTCTTACAGGCTATACAACAAGCGAAGAGGGAATTCACTATTATGGGCACGATGACACCTATAACGAAGGCAGCAATTCAGCAGGCAATCGTCATGGAAGGGATGCATTCTTGGTGAAATTTACCCCTAGTGGGTATCGGGTATGGGGAACCTATTATGGCGGGGAGACCTATCTTATAGGCGATGTGGCAAGAGCAGAAACAGGAATGTCCATTGCATCAGATAGTGATGGATTCATTTACATGACCGGAGCCACTACAAGCGAATCCTTCATAGCAGCAGATGGATTTGATAACAGCCTTGCCGGAGAAGCCGATGCATTTTTGGTAAAGTTCGATAACTACGGCAACCGCGAGTGGGCTACCTATTTTGGCGGCGACAAGATGGACATAGCAAATTCAGTCTGCCTAGATCCTTCCGGAAATGTCTATATAGCTGGATACACAGAAAGCAGTGGGTTGGGTCATATGGGGCATTCTATGGCCCATAAATTCCTAACAGATGCTTTTCTGGCGAAGTTCAGTGCGGACGGAGATCGACTCTGGTCGACCTATTACGGAGGGACAAGTTATGACGAAGGCCATAGTATAGCCATCGACCCCACAGGGAATTTCGTTTTTCTTGCAGGGGTTACAGGAAGCAAGAATTTTATAGCAAATAGTGGATATGACGATACTCATAATGGAGGATATGATGCATTCCTAGTTGCCTTCAATACAGGAGGATTACGCCTCTGGGGCACCTATTTTGGCGGGCCAGATGACGAAACATGTCAAAGCTGCATAGGGGAATGGAGTGCTGGCCAAATGAGAACTACCCATGTAAGTGTAAGTAAGAACTTAGACGTATACCTTTCAGGCACTACAAAAAGTGAAACGGGAATTGCAACAAATGGCAGCTACGACCCAAGCTTTAATGGAAACTACGATGGGTATTTGGTAAGATTTTTACCAGATGGAAGTAGGCAATGGGCTACTTACTATGGTGGGAATGGAGCGGACTATGTACTCGGCAACACTACTGATGTTGCAGCAAAAATATACATCGTCGGTCATACTCGAAGTGAGGAAGGCATTGCTTGGGAGGGGCATGATAATGAATACAAGGAAGAAGGGGATGCTTTTCTAGCAAAGTTTGAACCTTATGGTGGAGGACCTAATGACGATCCTGGGGACTTCGAAGATCCCAAAGATCCCAATGACCGTCCCTACCCTGGTAAGAACTCCTACTCGGGCCGTTCAGGACTCAGCCTAAGTAGTCCAAATGCTTCCTTCTCTCTCTATCCCAATCCTGCTTCGGGAAGGGTAGAAATAAATGCGTTACATGGGCATGAGGATATTTTCCAAATCCAGCTATTTGACTCGATGGGAAACCACGTTTATACCCAAGAAAACATAAGTAGATCCCAGTTTCAGCTAGACTTACACCACTTACCTACAGGTACGTACTTCGTTCGTTTCACAGGGTCTAGGGAGAGCTACACACAAAAGCTAATTCTCAAATGATAAACTGCGTAAAGAACTAGACTTAAGCAGCTTTTACGTAAAATGAGGGTCTATTTTCCCTTCACCTATTATTAGGTGGAGGGATTGCTCTTTAATTCAACTCTAGGCACCTCAATTCCTTAAGACTTCTATCCCCAATTTCCCTCCATTCCCTTTCCAGAGGTTAAAATCCAAGTTATTGATGATTCCATTTCCATCCCCATCAGTAGGCAGGTATTGGTCTAAGGCCGATGGGTTGAGTTTCCAAAGGTTGAAATCTAGGTTGTTAAGGATTCCGTTTCCATCATAGTCTCCTGCATACATCCCGTACTGTGTGCCGATGAGCTTTAATTGTTCTATTCCTCTAGCACGATCTTCAGATTCTGTAAAATCATAAGAGAGAGGGGGATTGCTCAGGCGTATGGGAGTAGCTGAAACAATGGCTAGGTGCCCCAAGTGGTATACCGCAACATAATAGGATGCTACGGGAAGATTTGAAAAACTCACAAAATCATTTCTAGCCGTATCCTGAATAGTCCCAGATGCAGTAAGTATAGCCGCCTGGCGTACGACAACTGTAGCAATATCTGCCGAGTCGCGAATCTCAATGAGTACCCAGTCCACGTCATCATCTGAAAAATCCGCTACCGATTCAGTCCCTGAATAATTAAATGGGGGAGTAGAAAAAGGTTGATCATTGGGAATCAAGTCCTTCTCTTCAAGTATAGTCCTCATTTCCTCCTGTCCCTCAGCCAAAAATCCTTCTAACATAACCGTTACCTGAACCGAAACAGAATTCACCGTACCTATACAGGTACAATTCTCGTCATAGGCATCATTTACCGTTAGCGGATCACCATCATCGCATGCTGCAAAGGTGGATTGCTCTATCAGTATCACCGTATCGATAGCAGTGGGACAGTCTCCATTACTCCACCTGAGCCAAATGGTGTAGGAACCTGCGGCTAACCCTTCAATACGCAAGGAATCTGCATCCCCATCTATGGAATAGGGGAAAGAAGCCCCTCCATCAAGACTTGCTTGGAGGTCACGATCTTGCCCGGATGAGGGGATGAGAAAGGTGAGACTTCCATCGGCCTGCTCACAGGAAGCGGGGCTAAAGCGCACCGTACCTGTGGGAAGACTTCCCTCTTCTATAGTTACAGCTCCGAGATCGCTCAGGCAGGTAGGAGAACCTTTTACCCGTACACGTATCTGATAGGGTCCCGGGTCTAAATTCGGTATGGAAAAAGTAGCAACGTTATCAGGGCTTTCATAGGGATAGGTATTCCCCCCATCCAGGCTAAATTCAAATATATTTTCCCCTTCCTGGTCTACAAAGGAAAAATCAAGACTCCCCTTCAGGCCTGGACAAGGAGCATTTGTAAGGGCAACTGCCACGTCTGGATTGGTACAATCCGGCGTATTAGTGATACAGCTCAGGCAATTGCGCGTGCTAATATGGTCGCGAATGCTATTCTGAGAAGCGGTCGACCATTGCGTAGAACTATTCACACTAGGTGCCATAATGAAAGGTGCTCCGCTGTTATCATGCCTTGCGCCAAAGTTATGCCCCATTTCATGGGCGATTAACACGCGATTGGAATTGGAATTTCTCAGTAAGTCGCACACATTGTAGCGGGAAAAAGTTCTGCATACGGAACCCACCCAAGCTACTCCAACCGTCCCGCTGCCACTGCCCCGATAGAAACATATTCCCATATCGTGTTCGACGCGAAATCCCGAGGGTCCCCAATCTGAAAACTTCTCGAGCAAATCTCCTGGGCTACTACTGCTGCCCCAAGGTTCGCAATTATCACAATCTATAACCTGTTGTTCAACTATGTTAAACTTTACCTTATATATATCATAGTTGGGTTCAACCAGATTTAATAAACTGACTATATGCTGGTTCACTCCATTCACAGTGCTCCCCTGGCTTTGATAGCGCTCATAGGTTGCCAAGGTAGAAATTTCCAATTCATAGGCTTCATCACAACTAGCCGCAGCAATTTCTCCATTGACACTTGGAGCATATGCTGCAGCTTGCTTTACTGCACAGGTAAAGCCTGTATCTACTACCGCAGACTCCTTGTATGAAACCAGATAATTTGCTTCCATTCCTTCAACCAGATGTCCCAAATTTTCCAAAAATGTCTTCTCTCCATTTAAGGTAACAAAGCCTATCACATCCGGTCCTAAAAAAGCAATACGCACTAGGCCTCCACCTGGTAGGTCCAAGATTCCTGAATACGTATGTGTAACCGAAGGAGATTCTTTCTCACCCTCTGAAAAGGAATAAATGCGCGTATTAGAAGTTGTCAATTTGTGTGAAATGAGCTTCAACGGCCAAATGGTTCCATCTCCCATTCTCAGTATTACGCGAACTGAATCTGAGTGCGAAGCTAAGAATTCCGAAACCGTAGAAGTATTTAGATCAATGATGTCATATCCGCTAACGATCTGCTCCATGCGAGGAAATACATCAGCGGGTAGCGGTCCATTCCCTGCTATCGCTTGACTCTGTCCGAAAACCTTTTTATAGATATGAGTTCCCTGAAGGTCTAATTGTGAAATTTGAGCAAAATTTTGCAGAGGTAGTAGTGTGATTAACCAGGCAACGAGAATGAGTAGTCTATTCCCCATGAGAAGTAAATATTTCTATAAAATTTTTTAACAAAAATATTTATTAAAAGGGAAATTTATGTGCGAAAAAGGCTATTTTTCATACATACGTAAGAATGTTGCCAAAATCTGGTATATAATGCCTTTGACGACATCCTTACCCTCTGGTATCAGAAGGGGACTGACCAAAGGTCTCAGCAAATACCCGGGAAAAATAGGAAGGGTCCTTGAAACCTACTTGATAGCTAATCTTTGCAATGGTAGCGTCTGTTTGGTTTAGCAGCTTCTGAGTCTTCAACAATCGAATATGGCGAATGTAGAAAGTGGGGCTTTTCCTCGTTAGATTTTTCACTTTTTTAAACAAATGCCCTCTGCTTAGATGGAGAACATCGGCCAACTCTTTTACCCCAAATTCTTCTTCGGATATGGTCCACCTACTATGGAGGAGAGAACTACGACGCAATTCGAGGGGTAACCACTTCGGCATCCTCTCATATCCTCATTGCCGGTGAAACCTACAGTCTCGCCAATATTGCTGTAAGTGGAAGCCAGAATACGTATGCAGGAGCTGGAGATGTCTTCGTAGCAAGAATCTATCCCTATGGGGATACGCCAGATGGACCTG
>JBCCTX010000231.1:0-12542 GCA_039197765.1 Bacteroidota bacterium | reverse complement strand
TGATTTACCAATCATTTTTGGAAATATGTAGCCACGAATTCTTTCACGTATGGAATGTAAAGGCCATGCGGCCCAAAGACCTAAATCCTTACGATTATTCTGTTGCTCAATATTCCAAACTACATTATATAACAGAAGGTATAACTACCTATTATGGATTCTATACCTTGCTGCGTACCCGAATATGTAGTTTTTCAGATTGGCTTGAGATGGCCAATCACGAGTTGAAAAAATTTGCATTGAGTGGAGGGGGAGCATTTATTTCCCTGACAGAAGCCAGCTTAAATAGTTGGGTAAATGGCTATCATCTCAAAGGTGCTCCCAACCGGAGGATTTCTTTTTATACCAAAGGGCACCTAGTAGCGCTTTTACTGGATTTTCTTCTTCGGAGAGCTTCTAACCATGCTGTATCTATGGATAAGGTGCTTTTTGAACTGTATGAAATGAGCCGAAAGAATGGGGGTGCTTTTAAAGAAGAAGACTTTTCAGGAATTATATCTTCCTTGGAATTGATAGATTATACGGCTTTTTACCGTCAATACATTTCAGGTATAGAGGATCTGACCCCTCTTTTGGAAAAGTTTGCCCAATTTATAGGATTGGTACTTGTGGCTAAACCTTATCCAAGTGTAAGTGAGTCTCTGCTGGGAGTAAAGGTTAGAGAGGAAGAATTAAGGGGGAGGGTAGTAGTGGAGAATTTCCTCCCAATGCTGACCGATACGATGGGGCTTATGCGAGAGGATGAATTGGTGGCCTTTGGTGGAAATAAGATTTTGGGTAATTGGAAGGACCTTCTGCTAAGCTATCGAGGGGTGAAAGGGGTATCCTTACATGTATTCCGAATGGGAAAACTTCGAGAGCTTACATTAGATGTTCCAGACGCATTTCAATTTTCCTATGTACAATTTGCCATGAGCCTTAATCCTAGCTCAGATCAACTGGAAAATCGGGAAAAATGGGCTTCCTACCGATGATAGCCCAGGATTAAGGGGTAGAACTAACATTTCGATTCCCAGGATCCCAATTAATTTCTTGCGCATGGGTTTGAAGGCTGATATATCTTGCAAAGACGAAGAGCCAATCGGACAAACGATTGAAAAAGGGAAGGATATCTGGATGAATAGGAGCATTGTGGTGGAGTTCAGCGATGCGCCTTTCTGCTCTTCGGCAAATACTTCTACATACATGAGCCAAAGAATTTGCAGGATGCCCTCCAGGAAGAATAAAGTTTTTCAATGCGGGAAGCTTGGCTTCCATTTCATCAATGGATTGTTCCAACGAAGGGGTGTTACACCCAGTAATTTCTGGTAATTTGACCTTAGTTTTTTGGGGATCTGCGGCAAGGTGAGAACCCCAGGTAAACAAAGAATCTTGAATGGATTGGATGAAGGGTTGGAAGGGTTTGACTTCCTCCTGGTCTCCGAGGTGACCTAAAAAGGAATTTAGTTCATCTACTGTTCCATACGCTTCAATTCGAATGTCGTATTTGGGTATCCTGCTCCCACCTAGCAAGGACGTATTTCCACCATCTCCGGCCTTTGTATATATATTCATAGGTTTCTATTTATGGCTTACTGATATAATTGAGGGTAATTTTATTTTTGCTATCATCTAGCTTCAAAATAACCTCCATCCCTGTTCCTGTTTTGGCTTGAAGAATTCCATCCCAAATATGATGTTCAAACGAACCTTGCGGCACACCATGTAATTGATTCAAATACCCCAGGATTTCTTCATACAGGGAAGCTGCTCTTCCCTCCTCTCGCATAACGACGTTTACTACTATTGAGCTTATTTGGGTGAGTGGCTGGTCACTTCTACCCAGTGGTGTATAGTATTCTATATAGATTTCATCCCCTTCACTTGTCTGGACTTTGTAAGAAATGCCTAGAGGATCCTCATAAAGGGGAGGAAGGTCGGCTTCTTTCAACTTAACTACTGAGATATCATCTTGTAGGAATATTCCCCTAAAGGTGCCTTCTCCCTGAGCAAAGATATCTTGAAAGATGGGTGAGTGAAGCGTGTTTTCCGCTTGACAGGCCCAACCCAGGAAAGCAATAGTAGTATAAAGCAAAAGCGTCCAGGTTCTTATCGATGCAGGCATAGATAGCAATCATTAAATGGCCACAGCCTCTTCAGGCTCGACCCACTTTCCATCTGCGCGAATGAGGTCGATTAACCTATCTACTGCTTCAGCGGTCTTTACAGCCTTTTCAACGACGGTCTTTCCTCTGTATAAGGCGATCTTGTCAGGGCCAACTCCTACATATCCATAGTCCGCATCTGCCATTTCTCCTGGCCCATTCACTATACAACCCATGATTCCAATCTTTACTCCCTTAAGATGCTCCGTTCGCTTTCGGATTCTAGCGGTCGTTTCCTGTAGGTCAAATAAGGTCCTACCACATGAGGGACAAGAAATATATTCGGTTTTTGTAATTCTCAATCTTGCCAGTTGGAGCATGCCAAATGCTGTCCTTACTTGGCATGCATCTGCTTGCTTTATCCAAAATCCTTCCACCAATCCATCGACAAGTATAGTGCTTACATCTGTACCTAAATTGAGTTGGGTACGAGCTTCATCCGTCACGCGAAGCGCTTCTGGAAGATGATTATCCTCATAGAAGCTATGGGTATCAAAAGGGGAAAGCTCTAACAATACGGGTTGCTTAATGCCTAATTCGATCAGGCCATAAATTACTTTCCTCCATGAATAAGCGGGTAGAGGTTCTGCTCCTTCGAGTATAAATACGAGTTTTTCAGATCCCTCTTGTAATTTCGACAGCACATCGAGATCTTCTTGCTTTATGCGTACAAAGTTTAACGTCTGGCTAGATTCAGTCGTCTGTAAAAAATCCCCAAGAGAGGAAAAATAAGGAAATGAGGTATCCCGATCTTTCAATACCTTCCACATCGCTGCATTATAAACCTTCTTTATTCCTCCAGGTAGATTAAAGGGGGGATGTTGATCCCCCAGGTAGATAAAATCAGCTGCGAGGTCAGAAATCGAATACTTATCCAAGGCAGGAATATAGGTATACCCCAAAGCCTTTAAATCCTCAGGCCCATTACACGCATTTTCCAAACCTGCTACTACTCTGGGAACTTCATCTTTTCCAATATTGAGAACCCTATGAGTAGCTTTACGCTTGAACTCATAGGGTGAGAACGGAAGTGATTTTGCAGGAAGGGGAGCCTGGTCTGGGGGAGCCTGGTTGACAAAATGATTTATTAGATATTGCGCTACCGGGGCTTCATATTCGGGTTCTTCTGTAAGTGAAACACGAACGGTATCTCCGATTCCATCCATGAGGAGTGTCCCTATTCCCAGAGCAGATTTGATACGACCATCTTCTCCTTCTCCTGCTTCTGTAACGCCTAGGTGTAAGGGGTACACCTGGTCGCGTTCTAGCATTATCTTCATGAGTAGGCGATACGCCTGAACCATGACCTGGGGATTAGAGGCCTTCATAGAGATTACCAAATTGTAGAATTGATGGTCCTCACAAATTCTTACAAATTCCATTGCTGATTCCACCATTCCTAGGGGAGTATCTCCATATCTGCTCATGATGCGATCTGAAAGAGAACCATGATTGGTTCCAATCCGCATGGCTGTACCTTCCTCCTTGCAAATCTTTACTAAGGGGGAAAATCTTTCATATATCCTTTCAAGCTCTTCGTTGTAACTCTGATCGGTAAAATCTAATTCTTGAAAGCGCTTTTTATCTGCATAATTTCCTGGATTTACACGTACTTTCTCAACAATTCTAGCCGCCACCTCGGCTGCATTAGGCGTGTAGTGAATATCGGCAACAAGCGGAACCTTACATCCCCTTCTTCTCAGCTCCTTTTTAATTTCTGCCAGGTTCTCAGCTTCTTTTTTATTGGGAGCGGTGATGCGCACGTATTCACTTCCCGATTCTACCATCCGTATGGTTTGCTCTACCGTTGCCAAGGTATCCATGGTAGGAGTTGTCGTCATGGATTGCACCCGAATGGGATTTTTGCCTCCTACGGGGGTATCACCAATGGGTACCTCCCGCGTGAGAATACGGTGATAGCTAAAATGAGAGAGTGAATATTGAGCTTCCTGAGACATGGGCAAAAGCTTATGAGATAAATTTAATCAACTATTGGTGGGCGCAAAATATAAAAACCTTATTATTTAGGTAACCACATTAGGGGATGTATGGTTTTTTGAATTAACTCAAATAGAAAATCAACTTTGTAGCGTAAGTTTTTGAGATTTTATTTGAGAAAATTGAAAATGGATATCAAAGAAAATGAAAATGAATGAGTAAAAATTAAAAAGCCAAGGTAATATTTTTTAATTTTGGTGTTAGAAAATTAGATTTGCACTAGTAAAATTAAATTTTTCCAAAGTCTCTAAGCATTTTCGGCGTATTATTTGCTATAATTTATGTAAATGAAATATGTATGGATCTATATAAAATTATTTCTCAATTAACTGAAGAAGAATATCTAGAGATTCACGCCAACTTTTTAACCAACAAAGCTGAGAAAACCGCTGACTTTTTAGAAATCATCCGGAGTAATCCAGAAGATCCAGATAAGGACTTCATCAAAAAACACGATATTTCTCCCTCTGCATTTTATGTATTGAAATCTCGTCTTAACCAACGGATTGAAACCTACCTCTTGAATCGATTGGGGGATTCCAACCTACACGTCATGCGACGTGTTCTCAACGTCGGAGACCTGATGGCCAATAATCCACGTGAGATATCTGTTGCTGCCTTAAGGCGTTTGGAGAAAGAACTTCTTAAATTCGATTTTCCTTATGGATTGATGATTGTGTACAAGGCGCTTCAAAACCTTCACGCCTTTGACGACAAATATATTTATTTTAGAAGCCACTATAATGAGCAGGTAGCCTATGCAGTAGCCATGGACAAAGCGGTTGATTTGGTCATTCAGTTTTTCCGCTCTTACGATAATTTTTACATGGGGCGTAAGGACAAGGATTATAATGATATGATCCGTACCATGGAAAAAATTGACAATATCACCAGCCTGTACGAGTCCAATCGCCTATCCCTTATCAAGTACATCGTCCATATTTTCGCGAAGTTATTCATTGAAATCCCAGAGACCATTCGCTGTGAAGTGGAGGATTTAGAGACAATGTTTGACAAATCCTTTGAGATATTAGGAGAATACAAAGAGGACTCTTTTTACTCCAATCTCAACATCCTCTTCAATTTTTATAGGTTCATACATTTTGAAAATAATGGGGTCTGGGATAAGTCGAAGATATACTTTGAAATTCTGGACTACAAGATTGAGGAGTTGATGTTGAATTATCACTACAGTGCAAATACCTCTCTCTTTCTTCTGCGTAAGTTTATTTACCACAAGCGCACCCAGACGATGGATCAATTAATTCGCGATATAGAAACCTATATCGATCAGATAGAAATTGAGCCCTATCGTCTCAATTTCTTTACGACCTACCATTTATTTAAGGCCTTCTCCTACTTCTCGGTGGGGAATTACAAAAAGGTATCCCGAATCCTATACAACCTTCGCAATGAGGTCAACATTCGAAAAATGGTGCATCTGGACCTGGAGATTAAACTGTTTCACGCTCTAGCCTATGTTATGCTCAAGGAATTTGACTTAGCCAACCAGTTGATCCTGAGCCTCCAGCGGCAGCTTCGCAAAGATTCTATGAAAATTTATGAACACGCAAAGGTGTTCATCAAGATCTTGAACGTAGCTCTCGGAGGTAGACCTAGAACCCGAATGAAAAACTTGCAAAACAACATTGCTACCTGGAAAGAATTGAACAAAGGGAGATACGAATTGCTATCCCTTCTCGACCTGGAGGAAATCTTTCTCCAACAAGAAGTAGTAGATGCATAAGGCCCTAGGTAGGTATTGGGTACTGTAGAAGTAATCAAAAAACCTTTACCTGGTTTAATGGGGATCCAAAGGGGTGGAGGCTCCTCTCGGAATACGTATCTCTTCTACGATCGCTGTTACACTTGCTGGTGGTGCTGCTGTCAAGCGGCTTACTACGATCGCGATCAACAAGTTAATAAGCATGCCTAAGGTTCCTATGCCTTCAGGTTTTATCCCAAACCAGTATCCCTCTGGGGTCCCCGGCCCCCCTAATTGTGGCTTAAAATACCATATGTATACGGCTGTAAATAAAATCCCGACAACCATTCCACTAATGGCTCCTTCCTTATTCATGCGTTTGTCAAAAATTCCCAATATGATAGCCGGGAAGAAGGAGGAGGCTGCTAAGCCAAAAGCGAGAGCTACTACTTGGGCCACAAATCCTGGAGGATTTAGCCCTGCAAGTCCTGCACCAACAACAGCTACAGCAATCGCAATTCGTGCCGCCAATAATTCCCCCCGTTCAGATATGTTGGGATTTAGATTCTTTTTGAGTAGATCATGGGAAATTGAGGTTGCAATGACAAGTAGCAAACCTGCTGCGGTAGATAGTGCAGCTGCTAAACCACCCGCTACTACCAAAGCAATTACCCAAGCAGGTAAGTTGGCAATTTCGGGATTAGCTAAGACCATAATATCTCTATCGATGGTCAGCTCGTTCTTTGCTGGATCGGCTACGTATTGGATGCGACCATCCTGATTTTTGTCTTCAAAAGAAAGAAGCTGAGATTCCTCCCATTTTTTGAACCAAGTAGGCATCTCTGTATAAGGCTGATTACTAACGGTCTGTATCAAGTTCGTTCTAGCAAAGGTGGCAATAGCAGGCGCAGTAGTATACAATATGGCGATAAATAAAAGCGCATATCCCGCTGATATTCGCGCATCTCGGACTTTGGGAACTGTAAAAAACCGAACAATTACATGTGGAAGTCCGGCTGTTCCTAACATAAGGGCAGCGGTGATAAAGAATACGTTCACCCGATCATCCATACCCATCGAGGTATATTCTACAAAGCCCAGGTCGACACTCAGCTGATTGAGTTTATCTAATAAGTAGGTCCCATCTTCCAGGCTTCCACCCATACCCAATTGGGGAATGGGATTTCCTACCATTTGTAGAGAAATGAAGATGGCAGGGACTGTAAATGCAAAAATAAGCACGCAATATTGTGCTACTTGAGTGTAGGTAATTCCCTTCATCCCCCCCAACACTGCGTAAAAGAATACAATCCCGATCCCGATAAAAATTCCGGTACTGAAAGGGACTTCTAAAAAGCGTGCAAAGGCAACTCCTACGCCTTTCATTTGCCCAACGACATAGGTAAAAGAAACGAAAATCGCACAAATGAGCGCAACCATGCGCGCGGTATCCGAGTAGTAGCGCTCTCCGATAAAATCGGGAACGGTGAACTTGCCAAACTTTCTCAAATATGGGGCGAGAAGCAATGCCAATAAGACATATCCCCCTGTCCATCCCATCAAGTATTGAGCGCCTCCATATCCCATAAATGAGATTAGTCCTGCCATGGAAAGATAGGATGCCGCGGACATCCAATCCGCTGCGGTAGCAGCTCCATTTGCCAAAGGGGATACCCCACCTCCAGCTACATAAAATTCTTTGGTTGAACCTGCGCGCGCCCAAATAGCTACGATAACGTAAAGTAGGAAGGAAAGTCCTACAATGAGAAAAGTCCAGGTTTGTACGCCCATGATATGCGTTATTATTGTCAGATATAATTCATTCTTCGTCTACATCAAAAGACTTGTCAAGCTTATTCATCAGGCCTACATAAACAAAAATAAGAATCACAAACACGTAAATTGAGCCCTGCTGGGCAAACCAAAAACCGAGGGGAAATCCTCCAATTTTGAAAGTGTTGAGTGTATCTGCCCAGAGAATCCCACAGCCATATGAAGCGACGAACCATATGCTGAGGAGGATGAACAAATACCTCAGGTTGTGTTTCCAGTAATCTTTAAGACTTTTTTCTGACATATGGTAAAATCTACAATATTTAATCCAATTAATTGCACTTGACCATAGATATTTTTTCAAAACAATCCCGAAAGAATGAGATTTTTGAGGACCTGGATAAATTTGATTAACTTTCAGGCTGAAGCTCGGGATATGGATGAAAATTTGTCAGAATTATCAATTTCTACCACAAGTAATTTAGCGATATCAGCCGGTCATGAAGAAGTAATACGTGATTACCGCCTGGCCTTCCGCAGTCGCACTGTTAGTATCCTGGGAAGAAAAGAGGTCCTCTCTGGTAAGGCTAAATTTGGAATTTTTGGGGATGGAAAAGAAGTGGCACAAATTGCCATGAGTAAGGTTTTTCGAAAAGGGGATATTAGATCTGGATACTACCGAGACCAAACCTTTGCCTTTGCCAAAGGCCTGTATTCTTTGGAAAGTTTTTTTTCACAACTGTACGCTCATACAGATGTCTCCTATGATCCACATTCAGGAGGGCGGATGATGAACAATCACCTTGCAACACGGATGCTGGATGAAGCAGGGCAATGGAAAGATTTAACGGAGATGTATATCTCAAGTGCAGATGTTTCTTGTACGGCCGCCCAAATGCCCCGAATGGTCGGGCTGGCCCAGGCTTCTGTATTGTATAGAAATAATCCATCACTTTCGGAATTCTCTCAATTTTCCAAAAATGGGAATGAAGTCGTATTTGGTACCATCGGAAATGGAAGTTGCGCTGAAGGTCATTTTTGGGAAGCTATAAATGCAATTGGCGTGTTACACGCTCCGGCTATTGTCTCTATTTGGGATGATGGATATGGTATTTCCGTACCCAACGAATTGCAAGTAACGAAAGGAAATCTTTCTGAATTGCTGAGTGGATTTGCCTATGTAGAAGGAGAGGGAGGCTTCGAGTTATTTCGGGTGGAAGGATGGAATTATGAGAAATTGTGTGAGGTATACGCCAAAGCTGAGGCATTGGCTCGAGAACAACACATACCGAGTATCATCCATGTAGTTGATCTTACTCAACCCTTAGGTCACTCAACTTCTGGTAGCCATGAGCGGTATAAGAGCAAGGAACGGCTTGCTGAAGAGAAGGAGTTGGATTGTCTTCCTTATCTGAGAAACATTATTCTAGATAAAGGATGGTCCACTGAAGAGGAGCTACAGGCATGGGAAAAGGAGGACCAAGACCTGGTCAAGGCCGCTCGAAAGAAAGCTTGGCTTTCTTATCAGGAGCCTCTTCAAGCGGAAGCTTCGCAACTTATCGGCCAAATACAAGAGATTAGTAAAGTATCCAGGTTCCAGTCAAAAATAACGCACCTAATCGGAGAGCTCAAAACCAATAAAGAGTTATTTCGAAGGGATCTATTCGAAGCTATCCATCAGGTCTTACTTTGGGTTCATGATGAATTACCCCCTGAACTTACCGCACCTATTAAAAAGCTACGTGATACCTGGAAAGAACAGCATGGGGAGCTCTATCACACGTATTTAATGAGTAACAGTGAGTTATCTCCTATATATATTCCACCTGTAAAGCCTGAATATGAGGAAAATGCCCCACTTATTAAGGGCTATGAAATTCTGAACCGCTGTTTTGACTCTCTGTTGGAACGATATCCTGAGGTGGTAGCATTTGGTGAAGATGTGGGAAAATTGGGAGATGTAAACCAAGGATTTGCAGGTCTGCAGAAGAAGCATGGACTTCACAAGGTAATGGATACGGGTATTCGAGAGACTACCATCATGGGACAGGCCATTGGACTTGCCATGCGAGGGCTAAGACCCATAGCTGAAATTCAGTACCTGGACTACTTTATTTATGCTATTCAAACCCTATCTGATGACTTGGCTTCTCTTTCCTATCGGACACTTCGTGGGCAGAAGGCACCTGTAATTATTAGAACGCGCGGCCATCGTTTGGAGGGAATTTGGCATGCAGGCTCTCCTATGGGGATGCTTATTCACGCTTTGCGGGGAGTGCACATTTGTGTCCCCCGAGACATGGTCCAAGCCGCGGGGATTTACCAAACCCTCTTAGCAGGTGATGAGCCTGCTGTAGTAATCGAGGTTCTGAATGGGTATAGATTGAAAGAACGGCTTCCTCAGAATCTTCCCTCAGTTAGAGTCCCTTTAGGGGTACCGGAAATTCTAAGGGAAGGAACGGACGTTACAGTAGTAACCTATGGGGCCTGCTGTCGAGTCGCCTTAGATGCTGCGGAGCAACTAGCTGAACTTGGGATCTCGATAGAGGTAATAGATATTCAGACGCTTCTGCCATTTGATCGGGGGCATAGAATAGTCGAATCTCTTCAAAAGACCAATAGAATTTTATTCCTGGATGAAGATGTGCCAGGAGGAGCTTCTGCTTTCATGATGCAGCAAGTGTTGGAACAACAAGGCGGATATAGGTACTTAGATTCTGCTCCTCACACCCTCACCGCTTCTGCTCATCGTTGTGCATATGGTACAGATGGAGATTTTTTCTCCAAACCCCAGGTGATAGATGTATTTGAAAAGGTCCATGAAATTATGCACGAAGTTGAACCTCGTGCCTTTCCTTCTTTCTAAGGACACATCTCAAAGCTATTTTTGTTGGGCTAAAACGTTAGCAAATGAGTAGAGATTTTAAATTTTTTTACCCCATTCCGCTTGCCGTTTTCTTTTCCTTACATTTCTCCTTGACTCTAAATGCCCAAAATATTGGAAATCTGCCTGAATTTAATCTTCCTTTAACCTGGTATGAGTCTCACCTTCGCTTCCTCGCATCAGATGAATTGAAAGGGAGAAGAGCCGGTTCTGCTGGTAACAAGGTTGCTGCCCGTTATATCGCTGAAAAATTTAGGATTTTTGGCTTAAGGCAAGCAACGGGTGCGGAAGGGTATTTCCAGCAAATTCCCTTTCATAAAATAATTCCAGCCAAGGGCGGAAGCTTGAGAATTGGGGAAAATCAATTCTTTTATGGAGAAAATCTATTGTGGCTATCTGCTGAGGGCTATGAGGGAACAACGGAGGTAGTTTGGGCAGGGAATGGTTGGGTGGATGAGGCTAAAGGGATAGACGATTTCAAAGGAAAGGTTGTCAAGGGTAAAGTAGTTGTTATTGCCTCTGGTTTTCCTGGAGCTACAAGTGCCAGAGAAGTTTGGAGGGCCGCTACGAAAAAACGAGCATTTGCCAAAGAACGAGGGGCAATAGCCCTTATTGAAGTTTATAGGGAGCGAATACCCTGGCAATTTGTCAAAAAGCAATTTATGGGAGAAAGATTAACCCCCGTGATGGATACTACGCATTTTTCTAACTCAGGAGATATGCCTCATGCCTTTGTGCAAGAGAACAAAAAGGAATTGGAAAGTATGCTCCTTTCTGGTAAAAGGCTCAATGCAAAGTTTACTGGCAATCTGATAGCAGGAAGCGAAAAAATGCTAAAAGTACCTAATGTGATAGGGATAATCCAGGGCTCTGATCCTGACCTAAAGGAGGAATATATTCTACTTTCTGCCCACTTTGATCATGTCGGAGTCGGCAAACAAGGGGGAACAACAACACCAACGGATAGCATTTTTAATGGGGCACGGGACAATGGAATGGGAGTTGTTGCGCTTTTATCCGCGGCTCAAGCTCTGGCTACTGCTCCCCCCAAGCGTTCTGTAATTTGCCTGGCTGTAAATGCAGAAGAAATAGGCTTATTGGGCAGTGCCTATTATGCTGAAAACCCACTAATACCTTTGAATCAAACCATTTTCAACCTAAATACAGATGGGGCAGGATATACAGACACCATGGCCGTTTCTATTATAGGGATGAATAGGGTAGGAGTTGAGGCAGAATTCCAACATGCCTGTGATACTTTAGGGTTGCGTATTTACGTTGATCCTGCCCCTGAAGCGAATTTGTTTGATCGATCAGACAATGTTTCCTTTGCGAGAAAGGGAATTCCTGCTCCAACCTTATCTCCCGGATTTGCCGAATTCGGTCCAGAGCTGTTTAAGGTATATCACCAAGTGAGTGATGAGGTAAGTACAATCAACTGGTCTTATTTGAGGCTGTTTGCAAGGACGTATGCATATTCCGCTAGACTTATAGCTGATAAAGAAGTAAGGCCTTTTTGGATTTCAGGCGATAAGTATGAGGAAGCTGGAAAAAAACTGTACAATATTAAATAACCCCAGTTTGCATAGCTAACCGGGGTTATTTAAAGACGTAAATCTGCAAGACGTCCTGTCAATACCCCTAGGCGATGTCCGAAAAAGCGGATTACTTTACTCAAAATTTAGTTTTTAAAGGATTTCCATTTGTGGGACGGCTGATTGGGTCGAATCCTTCAAATCTTAATCTTATGAAAGTATTTTTTAAGCACAATAATTGAAAATTCAGTTTTTGTGTGCAGCATATGCGAACTACCTAAAGCACTAACAACGCTTGTACTACAAGAGTAGAAATTTTTACTTCTTGTTTCAATACTAGAATTCTAGTATTTTAAACTATTGGCCAATTGATAGAATTTTCGACCCTATTCAATTTACAAGAAACCACTTTTCCCCTTCATTCATTTGGAAACTAGAATTCTGGATAAATATATAATTTATAAATAGTAAAACGGAATAGGACGCCCAAGGGCTTCCTATTC
>JBCCTX010000230.1:0-12616 GCA_039197765.1 Bacteroidota bacterium | reverse complement strand
TTTTAAGCCACTTAATTCGGCTGAATTCCATACGAAGCGTGCGGAATCATCACTGGAAGGACAACTCTACCAGCATGTGTTTGACCGTTTATCTGATTCAGAAACGCGGAGAGAGATCAAATCGCATTTTCCCGCGCCAGACATTCACAGGAGGAATACAGGGTACGCTGTAGATACATTATTGGACTGCCAGCCCTTTCAAGAAGAAGGAAAGCCTTTTAACTTTAGCGCTTTACTCACGGGCTCTGAGGGGACCTTGGCCATTACCACTGAGATAAAGATTCATGTGGATCCCTTACCTCCTTCCCAAATAGGCCTATTGTGTATTCATTTTAAAAGTTTACAAGCATCACTAGCCGCCACCGTTGTGGCGATGAGACACAATCCTCGGGCAGTAGAGTTGATGGACCGTATTGTGATGGATTGTACCAAGTCTAATCGGCTGTATCAGAAAAATCGCTTCTTTATACATGGAGACCCTGAAGCTGTATTGGTCATTGAAGCAGGAGGAAACTCCGAGGGCGAAGTGCATTCAATTTTGGATGCAATTGAAAACGATATGAAAGTAGAGGGGTTGGGATATGAATTTCCCCGAGTATTTGGGGAGGATATCAAAAAAGTCTGGGACCTAAGGAAGGCAGGATTGGGTTTGCTTTCTAATGTGCCAGGAGATGCAAAACCCGTGGCTGTCATTGAAGACACAGCCGTGAGATTGGAAGATTTACCAGCTTACATTGAAGAGTTTACCCAAATAATGGAGCGCTTTGGCCAGCGCTCGGTGTATTATGCCCATGCAGGTGCTGGAGAGCTCCACCTTCGCCCAATTCTCAACCTTAAGGATCCTGAACACATTGTACAATTTCACCAGATTGGAGAGGAAACAGCCAAACTGGTAAAAAAATACCAAGGGTCTCTAAGTGGCGAGCATGGAGATGGACGAGTGAGAGCGGAATTTATTCCCCTCATGGTAGGGGATAAGAACTACGCCCTGTTCAAAGAACTCAAGCACGTCTGGGATCCGCAAAACCTATTTAATCCGGGGAAGATCGTAGATGCTCCTCCTATGAATACCTCCTTGCGCTATGAACCAGGTCAAACGGATAAAGTGATTGATACGATTTTTGACTTTTCTTCAACAGATGGTATTCTAAAGGCCGTAGAAAAGTGTAACGGTTCCGGAGACTGTAGGAAATCCCACTTATCTGGTGGCACGATGTGCCCTAGCTACATGGCTACCCGTAATGAGCGTGATACCACACGTGCCCGGGCTAATATCCTGAGGGAATTTCTCACGCGTTCAAACAGCAAAAACCCTTTCGCACATAAAGAGATCTATGAAGTAATGGACCTGTGCCTTTCCTGTAAAGGCTGTACCTCAGAGTGCCCTTCTAATGTGGATATGGCAACGCTAAAAGCAGAGTTTTTACACCAGTACTACAAGGAAAATGGAATTCCCCTACGTGCTAGGTTTTTTGCTAATGCGGGTCCGCTCAATCGCTTAGGGGCAATAATTCCCGGGATGACCAACTTCCTCTTTACGAATGGCATTTCTAGTGGACTGTTAAAGAAAATGGTAGGGGTCGCCTCTGAGCGGGAATTACCCCAGCTGCATAAACATACGCTACGAAAATGGTATAGACGAAAGGAGAAGCTGCTAGCTAAAACGGTCGGACAACAAGGGAAAAAAGGTAGGGTATGGTTCTTCTGTGATGAGTTCACCGATTACCTGGATACAGAGATCGGACAAAAAGCCATTGAATTGCTCGTTCATCTGGGGTATGAGGTTCGGCTTCCGAGTCATAGCGAAAGTGGCCGTGCTCACTTATCCAAAGGGCTGTTGAAGCAGGCTAGAAAGCATGCCAACCAAAATGTAAAACTCCTTAGGCAGAAAGTTTCCCAGAAGTCTCCGTTAATAGGGATTGAACCATCTGCTATCCTTACCTTCCGAGATGAATATCCCAAGTTAGTGGACTCCGAATTGCAGGAAGATGCCGTACAGCTAGCATCAAACTGCTTCACGATTGACGAGTTTATTGCCCTCGAAATAGAAAAGGGGAATATAGTGTCTGAGCAGTTCAGCGATGCTTCTCGAAAGATATTACTCCATGGACACTGTCACCAGAAGGCGCTAGGTTCTGTGAATAGTTCGGTAAAGGCCTTATCTCTTCCTAAGAACTATAAGGTAGAGGTTATTCCTTCTGGTTGTTGTGGAATGGCCGGTTCCTTCGGATATGAAAAGGAACACTACGAGATTTCCATGAATATTGGTGAGCTAGTGCTATTCCCAACCGTTCGGCGATCAGATCTAGATACGATTATTGCGGCACCAGGGACAAGCTGTCGGCACCAGATCTATGACGGAACTCAGCGCAAAGCAAAGCATCCTATTGAGATTCTTTGGGAGGCACGCAAAAAGTAATATTAGTCCTCCACCTGCATTCGCTCCACAATTTCTAATACCGCAGGACAGGTTAAGGTATTTTTCTGGGTAAGGCCCAACTTACCCTGCATCCCTCTGCTATCTGTATGTGGATAAGTTCTACACGCTTTGGGGCGAACTTCATAAATGCCGCAACGATTGTCGTCCTCTAGAAAAGCACAAGGGACTTTCTGTAGGACATAGTCTTGATCCTCATCTATTCGTAAATAAGTTTCAATAAAAGAAGCAGTAGACATACGCAAATGGGCGGCGATTCGATCAATATCCTGTGGTAAGAATTTAGGTCCTAGACTCTTGCAACAATTAGCACAATCCAAACAGGAAAAATCCGAAAAGACCTCTTCATGATAATATCGGAAGAGCTGATCCAGCTTTTTGGGACTTTCCTTTTTGAGGGAATTGAGAAATTTTTTATTTGTCTTTTTTCGAGCTAGTGCCTTTTGGCGGAATGATTTAAGTTCAAATTCCAAATGTATATCTATTTTGACGCCGCTAATATAGGCTTTTTGTATATTTGGTGCATGCCAAGACTTTCCACTAAAAGCTGGATACTTATCAGTTTATTACTATTAGTGTTCGTATTTTGCGGCTACCTTGTAAGTAAATTCGGCTCGAATTACTTGAATGACAGGAAATATGTCCGGTATGTTATTCAATCCTGGAGGGAAAGTAAACGGGCAGCTTTTGAAAATGGCTATTTGGATGAAGTTGCTTACGATTGGGGAGATACGCTATCGTTGTACACGGATTATGCAGGTAAAGAGCCATGCAGAATTTTTCTCTATGATGTGAAAGGGAATGTGGTGGATAGTCTAGAAATACAAGAACGTTCCCAAAGAATTTATGAGAACCCTTCTGTAGAAGGCTTCGGCTTTCAAGCCAATATTCAGTACCCAATTCCACGCCTACGTCCTGGGCTATACACCTGGGAGAAAACGGTTCCTTTTCTGATAAGAGGGGATGTATCTACCCCTATTTCCATTTTGTATCCAGTCAATACCATTCAGGCGTATAATGTAGCAGGAGGAAAGAGTTTCTACTCCCTTTTCTCAGAAGCATCGGATACGATTTCCTTCCTTAGACCAACCTTTCCGGCAATTTCTTTTATGGTTCGCCCTATGTTGGAGTGGCTGTATGAAGGGGAATTTCCCCAACGCTTCCTTTCTGACGTAGACCTGGAATCCTCGACAAGCCTGGACTCCACGCACCTATTGATTATTATTGGACACAGTGAATACTGGTCAAGAAGTGGGAGGAATACCTTTGATCGATACATTGAAAGCGGAGGTAACGCCTTAATTCTATCAGGAAATACCATGTGGTGGAAGGTCCGATATTTACCTGAAAGTGCACAATTAATTTGCTTTAAGCAGGGGAATGACCCTCATACGGGTGAAGGACAAACGGGAAACTGGCATGACCATCTAAATCAGGGACCAAGTACCAGCATTGGGGTAAGCTTTCAGCAAGGAGGATATGGGAGAAAGTATTCCTACAGTAGAGGCGGTTTTTCCCTGTATGACACTACATATATTCTATTTAAGGGGATTACCTTCCAGGGTCAGCCTTTCATTGGAGTTCCTACTAAAGAATACGATGGACAATACATGGTGCAAAATGGGGATCAATATGTCTTGGATAGTTCTAAAAATGACTTTTTTCGTCATCGCGTACTTGGATATGACTATGCATCCCATGGATATCACCGTGGAATAGCTCCCATAATTTTATTTCAAAAGACGCCCACTAGCGGGACTGTGCTAAATGTCCCCAGTTCGGATTGGTGTAGCTATTATGGGATAGGAGGGAAGGATCAGAAAAAGATTCAGGCAATTACCCAAAGAGCACTAGATATACTGGTTGATCAGAGAAAAACAGCTCTTTTGTGGGAATGACTTTCATAGGCTGCCTCTATGATTCGAATTCCATTGAGTGCTTCCTCCGGCAATACAGGCAGGGGGCTTTGGTTGCGAATCGCGTCAAATAATTGAGAATAGTATTCTAGGTAGTTTCCAGATAACGAAGTTACTTTCCCTTCCAGACTGAATCCATGTTTATTTGTAAGGAGGGTTCCCCAGTCAGTTGGTTCCTCTTTTCCCCAATCTTCAGTATGGGGGAGAACGCCATTTTTTAATGCTTCCTCTTGTGGATCCATACCGGGTTTTAAAAAAGAACCTTTATCTCCATGTAAGATATACTTTGGACCAGGGAGGGGGACCAAGTAACTTGCTCTCAAAAACACTTTGAACCCCTCGTAGTCCATGAGTAAGTCAAAATTGTCAAATACTCTTCCTCCCTCTCGCTGGATCTTAAGGTCCGCATAGACGCTTTGAGGCATTCCAAAGAGAAGTAAAGCCTGGTCAATGAGGTGAGAACCCAGGTTATAAAGAATCCCCGTTCCTGACATTTCATTTTCTTTCCAGCTGCCTTCTTGGATAAAGGTTCTATACCGGTTATAATGTGCCTCGTAAGATACTAGCCTCCCAAGGATGCCTTCTTCAAGAATTTTCTTTACTGTCAAGAAATCACTATCCCATCGCCTATTTTGATAGACACTCAGCAGGCGTTTTTGCTCTTTAGCGAATGCGATAAGTTTTTCGGCCTCAGAAACTGTTGGAGTGAAAGCTTTTTCCACAACTACGTGTTTTTTTGCTTCTAAAGCTTTCCATGTCAGGTCAAAATGGGTATGTTCTGGAGTGTTAACGACAATTAGGTCTATATCAGGGTTTTCTAAAATTTGAGAATATGTAGGTGCAATTTCTACATGAGGGTACTGATTTTCAGTCGTTTGACTACTTCTCTTCCAAATTGATGTAAGCTCGAAATTTGGATGTGCTTCAATTAATGGGGCGTGGAATACTTTTCCAGACATACCCATGGCACATAGAGCTGTTCGTATAGGTTGCATGTTATATCCTCAATTTTTTTGTTGAATAAATATCAATTAAATAAGGAAAAAAATATAACTTTAACAGGCAACCTTACGTACATAAATTACGACAGGGTTTTTGAGGAGTTAGGAACAGTGTTTGCAACCTATATAGAAAGAATAAGAAAAAAAGAAATTTAAGATATCGTAGTAGTAGTTTGGTTAGTTGAATGGGGCGGATTCTTTCCGCCCTTTCCTTTTTTGTTGATTTTGGGAAAACTACCACATCATGATGCATGGTAAATGTTTTCCAGTTTGAGCTGAGAGGTTGAAGAATTCTTATAGTCTTAAGTGGATAAAAAGAGCAAATGGGCTATCACAGGGTTAAAAGTTCTGGAACCCAAACGTAAAAAAAGAGGGCCGTAGAAAACTACGGCCCTCTTTTTTTATAAGTGGTAAGGCTTATTTCCTGTAGAAGACAAATACACCACCCTCATCTCCCACGAGATCCAATGCACTACCTATAGGAGTCTGGCGTGTGTTTCTGCTAACCTTAAGACTCACTTGGTGTATGAGATCGCTTGCTCTCAGTTTGGGCCTAACATTTTGGCGTAGGGTATTAATGAGGAATGCCGCGAAGGGGCTATTTTGACCAGGCTCTCCATCCCAAACCTTTTCGATATTCCCAGAGGTAAATGCCCATCTAGACTTATTATTCTCATCAATGATCCCTGAGCGTGTGGCGAAAAGTGATCCTGCATAGCAGGCATCCGCTACCAGTAAAATGTGTCGGGAATTGATAGTTTTGAGGTAATCGTGAATAGTAGAATTTCGAATATAATCAGGAATCTTTTCCTGGCGAGCTCCTACAGGTACCCAATATCCCAAATGAGATCCTGCATCGTAGTAACCATGCCCTGCATAGTAAATGAGAAGATTATCATTTGGGGTGATGATTTCTTGAAGAGATTCGAAAGTCTCGAGTATATTTTCACGGGTAGCCTGCTTATTGAACAGACGTATTACGTTCTCTTGGTCGAACTGATAGTAAGAAGTAAGAACTCCTGCTAGGTCTTGACAATCTTTTACTGCATTGTTTAAGTTGCCCCAATTGTTATATTCATTCACCCCTATCAAAAGAATATAGTTCTTCCCCGGACGGTTCGAATTTACCCAAGGCTTAGTATCCGTACCAAACAGTGAAGAAGAGTTAGTAGGGGAGGTATTTGGCGTGTAAGACCCAGAAGAGGCTAACTTGGTAGGAGAATAGGGAGGAAGATATTGGACCAAAAACTGCTTTTGGGTTTTGTTGCCAAAATAGTCTTCCGCGATAAGGGTTACAGGCTTCTGTTGTTTGTAGGACTCTATAGAGATCTGAGCGTAGAAACTACCCGATCTCGAAAATCGAACAGGGAGACCGTTTACCGTGATTTCTTTAACACCTGCTTTATCTTTTACATATCCCCTAATATCTAATGTACTAGATTGGGTGGAGACAAAGTTGTTCGTAAGGTTAGGAGCGGTCAAAGATACTACGGGTCCTTGCCCATCGACTGTTCTTAATTCTTGAATTTTAAAGTAGTCGATCTCTATAGAGGTTCTGCCACTAATCAAAAATCCAAACTCATTTCCAAAGAGGGGAAGCGCTTCAGATTTGTGGACGAGGTTTTTGTTAATGAAGAAATACCAAGTTTTTCCAACTTTTCGAACCGACAAAACATTGTACGCATGAGAGGAAAGTGAAGAATGAGGCATCCAATTCTTCAGGTTCGTGTTGCGATAATTGTAGTACTGGGAGATTTTATAACTGCCCTGTGGGGTGTAGTTGAAGTTGAAGGAATTCCCTTTGGAATCGGCTCCAAATATCATACCCAAAGAGGTATTCTTTTCTCCTCTTACATAACGCATCCGAATCTCGATTTGGTAGTCGACCTTTGGGCTCAGAATAAATTCTTTGCTTTTAGGAATGGGATTGTTATGAAGGTTGCTGCAGAAAAACTCACCACCACTGATACGCATATCCATGTATCTGCTGTCTAGATTCCACATGTTTCGATTGTCGTGAAACTCATCGAAAACAATAGTATGTCTATCCTTATCTGGAACTCCTAAGTAGGACCCGGGTTGCCAGGTACCTTGACCCGCTAGGGGGAAGTGAGTTCCGAGTGCAAGCAGAAATAAGAATACATATGGTGAGCAAGGGAAGTAACACTCTCGCATAGCTCGCATATATTTAATGGCAACCAAAATATGAAAATCGTTTAATATCTTCAAATAATTTTTTCCCAACAAAATTAACAGTTGGAGCTTACTCCGAAAAATGCGTTATCCCTTTTGAGAACTTGGACTACTTTTGAAGGTGTAATTGGGTAAGAGTCTGTAACAAATCCACATTATCTTCAAAAATATCAATTGTTGGATACTGTGACATACCAAATTCTATGCCTTTGTTTACTACACATTGCAAATGGTGTAAATTTTTTTGGATCATTTTTTCAATCACATTCCTTTCCTGGTCAAATAACAAACGAATTGTTCCGATTTCTCCGTCTTTTAAGGTTTCCACGGGAAGAAGGAGTAGGGATTCTCCCTCAATGTAGGTATATGACAGTGTCTTGTATTTTGCTCGCTGCCAGGCCAACTTTTCTTTATAAGAGGACGTAAGTTTTTCACTAGGGTAATTTTTAATCGAATTAAGCAGGGGAGAAAGTTTTGAAGAGGGGAGGAAGATATTGCTTACACTTCTACATCCTAAGCCATTAAAAAGAAAAATATCGTCTAACAATTTTTCTAGTTCCTTAAGGGAAGTTGATTCTTCTATTAGGGCGAGGGAAAATCTGTGCTTACGCATCGTTTTAGGTACCCCCTGGAATCGATAATCCAACTCTTTGGCGGCAAGATCGCCTCCTGATGCAATGAGATAATCAATAGGGGGCATTTGGTCTACCCAAATCAGACAATTGCGCAATGCTGGGTTGAAATCCCAAAGTAATTTACACATGTATTTCATGAGAGGGCGGTCTCTTCTGGAACATTTAAGTATTACCTTGTGGCCACTTAGGAGAATGCTCATGAGGTCATGGAATCCCACTAAGGGCAGGTTAGCCGCTGTGATTAACCCAATCCGTAGGGGTTGAGAAGAATCCAAGGGATAGGCTTTGAGCCAATTGTTGAGGATATTAGGTTGAAACCAAGAATGGATATTTTTAAGCCTCTGCTCAATATAATAAGTTGAATACCATGGATTTATTTTAATAGCTCGCTCGATCAAATCTTTGCCAAGTGTATGTGGGCTAAGGGTGCCTTGCAAAGCTATAAAGGCTTCTAAGCTTAACTGCCTTATTGCTTCTTTTTGCATATATCCTTTACTTTTGAATCGAAACTTCTAAGATTACCTTTTGCCGATGCGAATCTCATTTTTTAAAATTTCTGTTGTCCTTTTTTGTTTGATACTTCTGTATGGAGCAATTTACTTTATTCGCACCATTTGGTTTCGCCCGGATAATATTCACTATTATTTCCTTCGCTTTCCTTATAGTTATGCCCAAGTCTTTCCTGAGGAAGCATCCGTAGTAGAGATTCCCCAAGCAAACCTTCTTTCCCCGTATCAAAGTTACCTGAATAATGTTCCCTCTCCACCTTTTTCGCCCACCACTTTTTGGAGCAATGTTGAAACGACCTTAGAGGGGTACAGGGAAAATGAGCTAAGTGAAGAGGAAGTGTTTCATCAGAAAAACCTCTTATGGGTTAGCCAACACCTCAAAGATTCAGCTGTGCGCCAGATGGAGACTCCTTCCTTTCACCCACATGCTGGGATTGAAAGAGAGTTAATCCATTTGTTGGACGTAATCCAGCAGGTGGGAAATCCTAATGAAGCAGAATACTTTCTTTCTAGGTTGAAGCGATTTGATACAAAAGTAGATCTATACTTGGAAAGAGTGCCCCTGGCATTTCGCGATAGTCTATCCCAGTATCTTTACGTAAAACACTTGGAGGAACTCATCGATTTACCTATTGAGAATCATCCCATTTATCGCGCATTTGCTCGCAAAGCCATAGCTGCAGATCCGACCCAACTCAATGAGTCTGAAGCTGCCAGGCTATTAGGAGAAGTTTCACGCGAGCTCGCAGGAGCATTTAAGAGGTCTCTTCAAAGAATCCTAGATAGGGTATTGGAGCAGTCATTATCTACTAATTATCCAGAAAGTAGGAGTAGCGGCTTATCCTATGCTCAGTCTTTAACGTATTATACCAGTTTGAATCTGGATCCAGATAGTTTGCACGAAGCCTCTCTCAGTGCACTGGACTCACTTATTTCCCTAGATACCCTCAATTTATCTGAAAAAAAAGATGTAGAAATTGAACCAGAGAATTTCCTGGATTCTCTAAGAAATATGCAAGCCTATGTAAGGCAGGTTTCTTCTGGGTTATTTGAACTTCCTATTCAAGCTCCCCTGGAAATCCAATTTTCCCATGTTTCAGAAAAAAATCTACCCTTGTGGGCGGGATATGAATTCGTCTTAGATTCCGAAAAAGGAAGGGGCTTACTGCTTGTTCCAAGAGACAGTAGCTTCCAGATTCCCTTAGGCCATTGGCTTCCCTATTTGTGCTACATCGGAATACCAGGTATACACAGTTTGAATGCCGCACAGTGGAACGAAGCTACTACGCCTTATATTCATCGACAGTTTTTATCCTTTCCTTCCTTCGAACAAGGTTGGGGACTCTATTCAGTCGCTACCTTACAGCAGGAAATAGGGATTTTTTCTCAAAATACTCAAGCCTATCAAGGGTATCTTACTTTGTTGAAAGAGGCTGTATCAAGGGTCATAGTGGATACGGGAATTCATACACAGGGTTGGTCATTTTTGGAGGCCAGTAAGTTTATGAATACCCATAGCAAACTTTCTCAAGATGAAATACATAAAGAAATACTGTGTATCTTTCGTCGTCCGGGGTATTTTTCTACTCCTTGGGTGGGATTTCAAGCCTTTATGAAAGTCCGGTGGGAAGAGGAAGCTCAACTTGGAGATGAATTCTATCTCCAAGACTTTCATGCGCGTATATTGCGAGTAGGCCCTGGAACGTTCTCAGCCTTTCGACAAAGAGGAAGATAAGCCCAAGGGAATAATTTTATGAATTGGGATTAAAAATCTCACACAAAATACTTAAATTGAAATATAGGGGTAATATGTTATAAAAATTCAAAGAGTTTACGTAAATTTGGAATGCAGAACTCACCCAGTTAAAACACCACCGAATAAGCGTAAACCTTTTAATTAGGAAAACTTTTTATTAGGTTATCCCGACTTTTGCTAGCATATATTGATCATGGATTTAAGGTATTATTTACGTGTTTTAAGCAGGAGAAAGTGGTTGATTCTGGCTGTTGTACTTACGGCAGCTGCTGCGACTTTTATCGTTTCCTTGTTACTCCCTTCCACCTATGAAGCTGAAGCTCGGTTTTTTACGGGGATTGCTAATACGTATACGGTACCTTCTTTCGAAGAAGAAAAGGATCCTACGGACATCCAATATGAGATCGAGACTCAATTACTTAGCTTGGAGCAGCAGATCCTATCTCAGCAGGTACTCAGCTTAGTCGCTTGTGAGTTAATCCTTCACGATTTAGATCCCCAGAATGAACCCTTTAGAAACCTTGAAGGGTTGAACACTACTTACAGCTTAACGGATTTAAAAAACGCCCAAAAATTTTATCAAACACGTTTGGATTCCCTTCAACCCTTGATTGCTACAGGAGGTGCCAGAAAAGTGTATGGAGATATCCTCAAATTTATGGGATATGATATCAACTCCCTATTGAGGGATTTGACGACTGAGCGCACACCCGGAACAGATGTGATTCTTATTAGGTATACTTCTGCGGACCCAGAACTATCGGCTTTTACAGTGAATGCTCTGGGAAACCAGTTTGGGCGCTACTACGAGACCCAACTTGTAGAGCGAAACAGAAATAGTATCTCATACTTCTCAGGCCTAGCAAAACAAAATCGAGAGGACCTGGGAGACGTTATTTCTTCACAAGAAGATTTTGTAGATATTATGAAGAATTATTCCTCTGGAGATGCCAGAAGAATTCTTTCCCGCATTAGGCATCTTGAGCGCTTGAGGTTGGAAGAGGAAAGCCAGATTCGCTCTCTTGTGAAATCCTTGGATATTATCAATGAGCAGTTGGGACCAACAGGCAATACCATTTCCTCACCTTCTGCTTATGCCGATGCGATAGCTAAGCAGAGAAACAGGGTAAATCAATATCGTAGAAGGCTCATCAGGAAAGTTACCTTCGATGAGCCTTTCAATATAGTCGAAGATTCCTTGAACCAAGAATCTACCCTCCTTGATCGGCAATTGTATCAATTCACCAAGAATAGTATTTCCAATCTACTCCCTGCACAAGAGCGACTCAAACTACTGCACAATGACCGAAGAACTGCATTGAAATTTGCGAGGGAAAATTTGCAACAAATAGATGCCTCTCTGAGCCTTACGAGAAACCAGACCTTTACACAAGTTGATCCACAAATAGGCTTATCCTTTCAGAATGAGGAAGTTTCTGGTGCTATGGTGAATTATGGAAAGGTGGTAGACCGCCTATTTGCTGCAAGGTCCTTTACCTTAGGAGATGAAACACAAACGGGAAGATTTGAGAATGCTCAGACTCCAGATCAGCCCGTTCCATCCAAGCGTTGGGGTCATATTGGCATAGCTACCTTATTGAGCTTGTCTCTATGTGTATTTACCTTGCTGCTATTGGAAGTAATGGATACCTCCGTGAAAACTGCTACGCATTTTGAGCGAGTAGCAAATCTTCCTCTGCTGAGTTCCCTCAACTTCCTTCCTGCCGAGAACCTAGACCTTGTAGGCTTGTTCAACGATACTTCTTCAGACCCCAACCAAGAAGCCTACAAACACCTGATGCGTAAAATCCGCTTTGAGGTAATTTCTTCTGGAGGCAAAGTATTCCTCATGACGAGTACTCGGCCAGGGGCAGGGAAGACCTCCTTGTTATTCTCGTTGGGATACTCCCTTTCTTTGAATAAGAAGAGAATCCTACTCATTGATACCCATTTCAATAATAACCAAATAACCCGTATGACGTCTGCTACGCCTGCATTGGAACGGTACATGGCAGATGAGATTCCTTTTAGCCGGTTGATTTCTCCTAGTGGGTTGGAAGGAGTAGATATTTTAGGTTCAGAAGGGGGAAACTATACGCCCCTAGAGGTATTTGTCCCTCAAGAAAAGTTTCAGCAACTTTTAGAAGAGCTTTCCGAAACCTATGAATA
>JBCCTX010000229.1:0-12642 GCA_039197765.1 Bacteroidota bacterium | reverse complement strand
GTTTATTAGTCCATAGTCCACAGCCAAGACTTTAATTTAGACCGCTAACACTCCCAACTATTGACCGTGGACCAAACTACTATCTAACCCCCCCCCAAAAAAACTATTTGTTACTGTTTTTATTCGACTTCAGGGAGCTGTCT
The DNA here is from genome assembly GCA_039197765.1 of Bacteroidota bacterium. Taxonomy (GTDB): domain Bacteria; phylum Bacteroidota; class Bacteroidia; order J057; family J057; genus JBCCTX01. The sequence continues at coordinate 12,499 of JBCCTX010000229.1, read as the reverse complement.
TACATAGTAAGAAAGTTTTTTTTTATGATCTAGATCATAAAAATCTCCATCCAAAAAGGATAACTTTTCTCAACTTCCCAAGGTAAATAAGTTGTTATTTTTTATTCTGGCATCGCAAATTATGTAAAAATATATTTTTTTGAATTATAATTATTTTCATGAAAATAATTAATTCGTAACTTAATCAGACAAGTGCTGCACTTCCCTTTAAAAGTATTCTTTGAATAGAACATCGTGAGTATTCCTCTTATCAGGTCATTTTCCTGAAAACCTAGTAATAAATTTCTCCCTTAATGAACCTAAAATCTACCCTTCAAATCCTATTGCGCCATCCCATAAGAAAGTTGCTCTTGGGCCCTTTAGTTGGGCTTGTTGTATGGATCTCCTTTGCATTTGTTCCTCTTTTTATGGTACCGCCTGGGCTTACCAATCCAGAGGCGATAGGTCCGTACTTAAACGGAACATTTCCTTCTGCTGCGCCCACCGATGCGTTTGAATTGGTTCCCGCTTATCCCAATGTCACGTTCAATAGTCCCTTAACCTGGACTATGCATCCGCGTGAGAATCGAGTATTTATTGGGCAAAGGGATGGGAAGGTTTACCATATGGAGAATCAATCCAGTGTTACCTCAAAAACTCTTTTTCTGGACTTATCAGCAGAAGTAGGCGTTGTTTGGGATGGGGGATTTCTGGGAATGGTTTTGCACCCTGATTTTGGGAAACCAGGCTCTCCCAATAGAAATTATTTCTATGTTTACTACAATACAAAAGATGGGGATGGGGGCAATGAGCCCCTAAGTCCCTTACCTCAGCGATGCTATGCAGACGCGATTTGGAATGGAGGATACAATATCTTGGAACGTTTTGAAGTAGTCGAAGGGACTTTTACTGTCCGCACAGGTACTGCGTATCGACAAGTTATGATCAAAACGCGTCATTATAATTCCACACACTATGGGGGGGCACTCGTATTTGGCTTAGATGGTTTTTTATACCTTTCTACGGGAGAGCAAGCCCAGCATGAGACAGCTCAGACCTTAGCAGATAACCTAGATGGAGGTGTATTAAGGATAGATGTAAATAGAGATCCTTCAAAAAGCCATGCCCCTATTCGCAAACTTCCTCAAGATCCAAGAGGAGGAGATGAAGTTAGTGGAGTAGGATATTGGATTCCCAATGATAATCCCTTTCCGAGTCCTGGGGGACAAACGCTAGAGGAATATTGGTCTATTGGCCACCGAAATCCCCATAGAATGACGATGGATCCTGTAACGGGGAAGCTGTATATCGGAGAAATTGGTTCCAGTATCCATGAAGAGATAAATGTGGTAAAAAAAGGGGCAAACTTTGGTTATCCTATATTTGAGGGGCCTGCTACAAAAGGAAATTGCGGGGCCACCATGTACAACAATCTCCCGCATGAGCTCCCCTTGGTAGCCTTTCCTAGAAGCGAAGCAAATTCTATCACAGGAGGCTATGTGTACCGCGGGTCTAAAGTTCCAGGTTTGTACGGTAAATATATCTGTGGCGATTATGGTGCTGGGGATGAAATCTGGTCAGTAGACATCGAAACAGGAGTATATGAGACCTTATTTTCCTCAAAGCCTGCTAATCCCATATCCTTTGGACAAGACCATGAGGGAGAGGTATATGTAATGGGACTGGGGAACAATGTGATCATTCACACTTTTGCCCCACAGGGAGGTCAGGTACCCCCACCAGCAACGCTTTCTCAGACAGGAGCTTTTTCCAATTTAGGAAATCTAGAACCTGCACAGGGCCTAATTCCCTATGATATGATCGATGATTTCTGGTCAGATGGGGCGACAAAAAAGCGCTGGATGGCAATTCCCAATAATGGGTCCCACAATACAGCAAATGAGCAAATTCAGTATTCAGAGGAGGGAGAATGGGTTTTCCCAGAAGGAGCGGTCTTGGTCAAGCATTTTGATCTACCAATCAATGAAGCGAATCCCGCCCAAACCAGAAGATTGGAAACGCGATTTACCATAATGGGTCAAGGAGGGGCAGTTTACGGCCTTACTTACAAATGGAGAGCGGATGGTTCAGATGCTGATTTGCTGGCGACTTCCTTAGACGAGTCCTACACGATAGCAACTCCCTCTGGTCCCCGAACACAAACCTGGCATTATCCAAGCCGAACAGAATGTTTGACCTGCCATAACCAAGCGGTGGGAGGTACACTAGGTCCTAGAACACGATATTTGAATAAAAATTTCACCTATCCCACTACGGGAATAACTGCAAACCAATTGGTGACCCTGAGTGCTTTGGGAATCCTCAATCAGACGATTACAGATGCTCAGGTAAATAATTTCTTAACCATAGCTGCTCCTGATGATGGGACGGCAAGCCTTGAACATAGAGCGCGTTCTTACCTAGACCTAAACTGTAGCTATTGCCATCGGCCCGGAACAGGCAACCGGGCCGTTTTTGACGCGCGCTTAAGTACTCCCCTTGAAAATCAAGGCTATATATATGGCGCGCTCAACAATCAGTTGGGAAATACAAATGCCTATGTTATTGAACCTAAAAATATAACGAATTCAATCCTTCACTATCGGATGAATTCACGGGACCCACAGGTCATGATGCCACCATTGGCTACAAACATGGTTGACCTAGAGGGCGTGCAATTAGTCGAAGCTTGGATTAACAGCCTATCTGGATCTGGTCCGACGGGAAATGGCACAGGACTTCTTGCGACGTACTACAATAACATGAACTTTACCAACCAGGTCTTACAGCGAGTAGATCCTGAAATAAACTTCAATTGGGGAACGGGTTCACCTGAAAGCCGTATCGATCCCAATACTTTCTCTGTGCGATGGGAAGGTTTGGTAGAAGCTCCGACTTCAGGTACTTATACCTTTTACACTATGAGCGATGATGGCATACGACTTTGGATCAACAACCAACAAATCATCAATAACTGGACGGATCATGGCCCAACAGAAGACCTCGGCACGATTACCCTTACGGCAGGACAGCAGGTTCCTGTAAGGATGGAATTTTATGAAAATGGGGGGGGAGCATTAGCTGAGTTACGCTGGTCCACTTCTGGAATTCCAAAGCAGATTATTCCTCGAGGGTATCTATATCCTGCAAATGGGAACCCTACCACTCCAACAGATTGTAATGGAAGTGGAAGTATCACTATGGAGCGTTGGGAGAATATTGGAAACTCCTTGCTTACCTCTGCTATCCCACTAAATACGCAGCCATCTGCCGTAACAAGTTTGGACAACTTCGAGATTCCCGTCAATGCCTATGACAACTATGGTGTGCGAGTACGAGGATATTTCTGTGCACCCCAGAGCGGAAATTATACCTTCTGGATTGCCAGTGACGATAACGGAGATTTATATATAAGTACAGATGAAAATCCAGCAAATAAAACGCGAGTGGCATGGGTTCCCGGCTGGACTTCCTCTCGGATGTGGGATAAGTATCCCGAGCAAAAGTCAAGTGCTATTGCACTGGAAGCTGGAAAGACCTATTACATAGAAGCTCTAATGAAGGAGGCAGGTGGAGGAGATAATTTAGCCGTGGGCTGGACCTTACCAGATGGTACCCTTGAACGACCGATACCCGGTAAATACCTCTCACCCTTTGAAGGAGGGACTAATCCCCCTCCTCCCGGTAATTCTCAAGATATCGCGCACTGGCCCCTAGATAGCGATGTCAATGATAAGATAGGAAATGCAGATGGAGTGCTTCAAGGGGGGGCTTCCTTGGTGAATGATCCTCAAAGAGGTCAGGTTCTTTCCATTGATAGCAATGGAGAACGTGTATTAGTCTCTCCCAAACCACAGCTTCAGGTAGGTGCCAGTGGCAGCGATTTCTCCATCGCATTCTGGATGAACCTATCCCAGGGGAGTACTGGGGTTTGGCGGTCTATCATGAATAAAGGGACGACCAATAATGAACGAACCTTTGCCATGTGGATGAGACCGGGTGATAATAGGTTGCATTACCGGATCAGCACCACTTCGAGTTGGAATGAAGGAGGAGATAGCCGAAGTGCAATTCCCTTGAATACGTGGACCCATATCGCCTATGTGAAAGAAGGCCAAAGTCTCAAACTTTATATCAACGGAGTTGTGGATCAGCAGACAAGCCTAAATGGTGTAAGTATTTCCAATAATGGTAATCTATACTTCGGGGATTCACCTTGGTATACGCCTGCCTTATGTAAAATGGATGATATTCGTTTATATGGCTATGCGATAGATCCCGCTGGGGTGGCAGCTTCCAGCCCTGCTACTTGTAGCTCCAGTGGGACAATTACAATGGATCGGTGGGATAATATTGGTACCTCTATGAGCACCACCGCAATTCCTTTAAATACGGCTCCCTCGGCTATTAGTAACATAGATATATTTGAGATACCTGTAAATGCAGGAGAGACCTATGGAGTGCGCCTTAGGGGCTATATTTGTGCCCCAGAGAGTGGGAATTATACCTTCTGGATTGCGAGTGATGACAACGGCGAATTATTCTTGAGTTCGGATGCAAATCCCTCCAATAAATCAAGGATCGCTTGGGTACCAGGCTGGACAACGTCCCGGCTATGGGATAAATATCCTGAACAAAAGTCCAATTCTATTGCACTGGAAGCAGGGAAAACCTACTACATCGAAGCGCTGATGAAAGAGCGTCTTGGGGGAGATAATCTTTCCGTAGGCTGGACCTTACCAGATGGAACCCTTGAACGCCCAATTCCAGGCAGTTATTTATCCTCCTTTGGGTCTAATACAGTGGTGTCAAGTTCCTCTCAACATTTCTCTCGCTCCAGTCAAAGAAATGAAGACCTAGGCTATGATACAAGAATTTTTCCCAATCCTTCAAGCGATAGGATTCAGGTTTATGTGGAAAATATGAGTATTGGGAAGCCCATAACGTTTAGCCTCTATAACCTACAAGGTCAGCAACTAGCTCAGAAGGTAGATATGAGAAGTACATCCATGGATGTAAGCAATCTGCCAAATGGTTTATATCTGTTAAAAGCCCATACCTCTACCTGGACTCAGGTAATACAGTTTGTCAAAAACTAGGTAACATAGACCCCATTTCTGGTAAAAATTGAGGGGCATACTCACTAAGAGTAAGCCCCTCACCTAGTTTAAGGCTAGGTAAAGAAAATGAAAAATTACCCGTCACTTACCCGTTTGATCCAGTAAGAAGCTGAATACAGCAGCCCAAGCTTTATATTTATTTCGGAAAGAAATAATTTAGTAAAATTCCGAATAAAATTAATTTTATGACATAGATCATAAATAAATGATCCAATTACTTATAATTTTGAGCTTTGACAGAGGAGTAAGGAGTTTTCATAGCGTAGAACAATAAAACCGTAAAAATTAAGAGATAGAAGGATGAGGTAATTATAGGAATTAGGAAGAAATCTATCGTCAATGATTGAAAATTATTATAAAAAAATAGTTTTTGTAAATGGCTAATAGCCAATTCCTTCATCAAAAAGATACTTAGGTAATAGTTTCTCGTTTACTTAATTCGATAAATAAAATTTATTTTCCTGTATTTAATGTGTATATTTACAACGAAAAGCTGCATTTTCTTTCATATTTATTTTTTGCACAACAAAATGAAATAGCTGTATATAGGCTTATTTCAACGACTTAGTAATTAATCTCACATCTGATGAAGCGGAATCTTACATTTCCAATGTCACTCCCTTTACGTATTCTAAAACCATTACTCTTACCCTTAATTGGGATAACCCTATTGTTTTCATTGGCTTTTGTCCCAACTTTTCTCGTCGCTCCTGGGCTCTCTAGCCCTGAGCCGATAGGGGCCTATCTCAATGGAAATTTTCCTTCTGCAATTGAATCGGAAATTCAATTGACTACGCCCTTTACTGCAACGGGCTTTTCTGCTATTCTAGCAACCGCTGCTGAGCCGGCAAGTACCCGTATTCACTTTGCAGAAAGAGGGGGCGGTTTTTATTGGCTTTCCAGTACTGGAAATGGTTCAGATAGAACCGTGTTTATGAATATTTCTGGTAGGGTATGGACCGGTCAGGACAGTGGGGTACTCGGTATGGCATTCCACCCCGATTACAACAAATCGGGTAATCCAAACCGAAATTTCTTTTATGTGTATTATGTTACTTCAGATGGAACAGACGAATTCATCAGACTTTCGCGGTTTACACGAAACGAAGGGACCAATACGGCTGATCCCAACTCAGAATCAATCCTAATTGAGCAGGTGCTGGGACCTACCCTACATAGAGGAGGAGGGCTTCAATTTGGTAATGACGGATTCTTATACCTAGCCATTGGAGACTTAGGATGGACCACCCAATCTCAGAACATCACGGACCGTCTATCCGGAGGAGTACTCCGTATTGACGTAGACAAAAAAGGAGGATCTATTAGCCACCCGGTTCGTCGTACGCTTCAAAGTGTTGGTCAGGGAACGACCGGAGACTATTACATACCCAACGACAACCCATTCCTAGCAACAAACGGAAGCGTATTTGAAGAGTACTATACACTAGGGTGTAGAAACCCACACAGAATGACCATCGATAGGGTTACGGGCAATCTCTATATCGGGAATGTAGGATCGAACAATGGAGACATTCGCGAAGAGGTTAACCTGGTCGCAAAGGGGGCTAACTTTGGTTGGCCTTATAGAGAAGGATTTGCGGATCGGCCGGATCTTATGGCACGGCCTACAAGCATTATAGGTACAGAGACAGACCCTATCCACGAATATGATCACAGTGGAGGAAATTCTTGGGTCCTTGGAGGCTATGTATATCGAGGTACGGCCATACCTGGCTTATACGGAAAATACATCTTTGCCGATGGAGGAAGTAGGAAAGTGTGGGCATTAGATATATCGGGAAATGCTCCATATACCCAGAAAGAGGAAATTGCAAATAGTAACAGTACCTTTTATTCGTTTGCCGAAGACCAGAGCGGAGAACTTTACTTAACTAGCAATGCCGTTCAAAAGCTGACTTCAGTCGGTAATACTACCATGGGGGTTGCTCCAGGTACATATTATGTAAGAGCTCGCCACAGTGGAAAGTACCTGAGTGTATCTGGAGCAGGTCTTGCTAATGGAGCATCCTTGGTTCAATGGGAATATGCTGCGGCTACTAACCAACAATTTGTATTGGAGAATGTGGCTGGAGGACTTTCTACGCTTAAAGCCATTCATAGTGGAAAGGTAGTTGACGTTGAATCCTTTAGAACTACTGACGCTTCGGAAGTTCATCAATGGACTTACAACAATACGGAAAACCAAAAGTGGTATGTAGAATCTGCCGGAGGTACCTATTTCAGAATAAGGGGCTTACAAAGTAACCTGGATCTGGAGGTAGCAGGAAGTTCATCAGCTAATGGGGCAAATGTTCAAATTGGAAATAGAGAAGCTAGTAACAACTTCAACCAATTGTGGGAATTTATCCCTATATCAGGAGGAGGTCCCATCGAACCCTCAGTGGGAATTCCTCAACTCCTTTCCCAAACAGGCGCATTTGCAAACTTAACTACCCTAGAGCCGAATGGTGGAATTATCCCCTATGACATGATTACGGCGTTGTGGTCCGATGGCGCCGAGAAATATCGCTGGCTTGCAGTACCAAATGATGGTGCACACAACAGTACTGCTGAAAATATTGTGTGGTCAGAAGAAGGGGAATGGGGCTTTCCCGTAGGTTCTGTATTCATTAAACACTTTGAAATTCAAATAGATAAGCGAAATGTAAATAGCATCCGGAGGTTGGAGACACGCTTTTTGATTCATGGGGAAACGGGCTATTATGCACTGACTTACCGGTGGAGGCCTGATGGAACTGATGCAGAGCTACTGGAGACTTCTTTTGAAGACAATCTAACCATTACAGAAACAGATGGTAGTACCCGTCCTCAGACCTGGTATTACCCTAGTCGCTCAGAGTGCTTCGTATGTCATACAGAGGCTTCAGGGCGAGTTTTAGGCCCTAAAACTCGCCACCTTAACCGCGATATTTTATATCCTAGTACGGGACTGGTAGGAAATCAAGTCGAGACCTACAACCACCTCGGTATGTTCGATCAGGATGTGGACGTTGCAGAAATAGCCAACTTCCTTACGGCTTCTGCCCTTGAGGATCAAAGTGCTTCCATCGAAGATAGAGCCAGATCTTATCTGGATGTCAATTGTAGCAGTTGCCATAGACCTGGAGGAGGAACGCGGTCTAACTGGAATGCTCTCTTATCCGAGGATTTGGCATTCGCTTCCATAGTAAACGGAGAGGTGGTAGAAGATCTTGGCATTGAAGGGGCAAAGATCATCGTGCCTGGCGATACAGCAAAATCAGTCTTGTATCAACGCTTGAAGCAGGTAGGTACAGGAACAGCTATGCCCCCACTTGCGAAAGATGTGCAGCACCAGGAAGGTGTCGCCCTTATAGCGGATTGGATTAATTCCATGCCTCCCAACGCAGGAGAAGTGGCAAACGGACTCATGGCCACCTACTACGACAATATTGACTTCACCAACGAAGCCATGAGGCGTATAGACAGACAAATTAATTTTAATTGGGACTTAGGGGCGCCTAGTCCTTCAATGGGCGAAAATACCTTCTCGATTCGTTGGGAGGGTTTCATAGAAGTCCCAACTTCTGGCACCTATACCTTCTATCTCAGAAGTGATGATGGGGTGAGACTTTGGATCGATAACCAAATGGTAATCGAAAACTGGACGGTTCACGCACCAACAGAAGATATAGGAACCATCGAATTGGAAGCCGGTCAAAGAGTACCCATTAAACTGGACTACTTTGAGAATGGGGGGCATGCAGTTGCTGAGTTGCGCTGGTCGTCTAGTGAAATAGAAAAGCAATATGTCCCTGAAAGTGCCCTATTCCTCGAACAAGGAGGAACAGGCTTGATGGCTACCTACTATGACAATATTGATTTCACGAATGAAGCCATGCAGCGGATCGACCCTGTGGTAGACTTTTCCTGGGGAGGAGGTGCTCCTAACGCTGCAATGGGTGTAAATACTTTTTCTGTTCGTTGGAAAGGCTTTATTGAAGTACCCTATTCTGGTACCTATACCTTTTACACAGCAAGCGATGATGGGGTTCGCCTCTGGGTAAATGGACAACAAATCATTGATGATTGGAGAGACCATGGGGTGCTGGAGAACACAGGTACGATCTCCCTTACAGAAGGAGAAATGGTCCCCATTCAATTGGATTATTATGAAAATGGAGGAGGAGCTGTCGTTAAGCTGAGTTGGTCAGGCAATGGCATACAAAAACAAATTATTCCTCGCACAGTACTCTACCCTGTAGGGCCAGATGTGAATGGTGCGATCGCACACTGGCCTTTAGACTTTGATGCCAGTGATGCAATAGGTAATGCACATGGAGAATTACAAGGGGGAGCCACTTTGGTTGAGGATTTTGAGCGTGGTAAGGTACTGGCTGTCGCCAATTCTGAAGCACATGTCCTGGTAAATCCTAAGCCTCAGCTCCAGGTGGGGACAGAAGGTAAGGATTTCTCCATTGCTTTTTGGATCAATTTAACCCAGAGCAGTACGGGTGAATGGCGCTCTATTATGCACAAAGGAGAAAGTAATTCTCAGCGTACCTTTGCCATGTGGATGCGCCCCAGCGATAATCGAATTCATTACCGCATCACCACAGATGCCAATGGGAATGAAGGAGGAGATAGCCAAACTCCTTTACCTGTTAATCAATGGTCTCATATAGCCTATGTAAAAGAAGGACAAAGCCTAAAACTCTACATTAATGGCGTTGTTGACCATGAGACTACGCTGGCCGGAAGTACCATCTCCAATAACGGCAACCTATACTTTGGAGATACTCCCTGGTATCCCGCTGCCGTAAGTATGATGGACGATATACGCTTATATGGCTATCCTATCAGTCCTTCTGAGATTGCAGATCTCATGTTACCTCCTTCCTGTTCAGACTTCATAGCTTTGGATGGAGAGGGGCTTGACATCGGCTCTGGTGGAGGACAAACCTACATGGTTGGTACCAATAACTATGTTTACAAGTGGAATGAATGTGCAAGAAACTGGGGACTCTTTGCTGCAAGCCCCGCAGCGAGCCGAATTGACGTAGATGGAGAAGGAAATCCTTGGATTACAGCTACAGATCAGAAAATCTATCGATGGAATGGAAGTGCTTTCCAGCAACTTCCAGGAGCAGCTGTTGAGATTGGCGTAAGTGGAAATACCGTATTTGTTGCTAATGCTGATGGTAACCTCTACCAATTTAATGGAAGTAGCTGGACTGGCTTTTCTAAGCCCGCCTTTGTATCTCGCGTGGATGTGAGAGAGGGTCAGCCCTGGATTGTTACGCAAGATAATTCCGTGTACCAATACCTTGAATCAAATTGGTTGCTCCAAGGCGAATTCCAGGCAAAAGATATAAGTGTTTCAGATAAAGATGGCTCAATTTATGTCCTTTCCACAACGGGCGAAGCAAGTGTATATGAAGGAAGTGGAGCCTACAAGCCCTTAGGTGCATCTAATGGAGCCAATATAAGTGTAGGGAATGAAGGCAATATTTGGGTGGTCCAGACGAGTAACAATCTGTTGCGAATGCTGGATTGTGATGCTGTAGGAAATACAGTTGCCAGCAACGGAAGTTGCGATTCAGGTACGATGCTCATGGAGACTTGGCCCATTGCCAAATGGCAATGGTACTTCCACCATACCAATGAAGTTCCTATTCGGACGCAACCTCAAGCTACAAAATTGCTTACCTCTTTTGAGGTGCCATCGGATGTGGTAACAGCAAGCGATAATGGAGTTCGCTTGAGAGGCTATATTACTCCTCCGCTAACGGGTGAATATACCTTTTGGATTTCCTCTGTCATGGCCTCTGAACTATGGATCAGTCCAGATGAGGATCCAGTGAAAGGAAACCAGATTTGTCAAGTTTATACAGGAGTAGGGTATCGCCGCTGGACACAGCGTAAAGGGCAGCAATCTGCACCGATCACCCTTGAGGCAGGTAAGCGCTATTACATTGAGGCCTTCGCAAAAATGAGAAATGCTGGTTCTGACCATTTGTCAATTGGTTGGCAGCTTCCCGATGGAACGCTGGAAAGGCCCATCTCTGGTGCGTATTTAAGTCCTTATACTGGGCAGGAAGATGCGGAAGCGCCTTCCGCACCTGGAACCCCCGTCGTAACAGATCTCACCTCAGATGGAGTCAGCCTGAAATGGCCTCATGCAACAGATAATGTGGGTGTTGCAGGCTATTACATCTACCAGGATGGGAACAGTGTACCAGTTGATTCCGTTATCCAGGGAGACTCTGTGAATGTCTATGGATTGGGAGCCGCTTCAACCCATCTATTTGCTGTAGCTGCCTATGATGCTGAAGGTAATCTCTCTGAGCAGTCTCAGGCTGTGCAGGTTACAACAAAGGAAGGCTGCGAGAAAGTAGCTATCTATTATGATGACTTTGAGGGTGGGACTGGTATATGGAACCTTACAAATAGTACCTCCAAGTGGGCCAATAGACCTGATCTTGCTACTAGTGGAAATTATGTGGTAACGATGGCCGGAGACAGTGATACGTCCTTCTTTGAGACACATGCAATGGATTTGGAGCGCTTTGAAGAGATTTCGCTGGACTTTACCTTCCATGTATACGAGTACTTTTACTGGTCTGATGTTGTCTACTTGCAAGTATCGACAGATGGAGGCAGTTCTTACCGTACAATCGAGCACTGGGACTATCGTTCTGGAGATTTGATCAATAATCGCCAGGAGTATAAGAGGATCACCTTCAATGGTCCCTTCAGCAATCAAACAAAGATTCGTTTTACGATCTTGGAGAGAAATTCCCGTAGGAATGGTTATGTACACTTTGATGATGTGTCAATAGAGGGATGTGCCGAAGAAGCCTGTGAAACTCCTCAAAACTTAGCCTTAGGCCGCACAGCTCGCCAATCCTCGACCTATGGGAATGGAGTGGCAGCCCTTGCTGTAGATGGTAATCTGATAGGTACTTCTCCCTGGTCAGCAGATTTACAGCACACCAACAATGAGTCCCAGCCCTGGTGGGAAGTGGACCTAGCAGCTCGTAGTAAGATAGATTCAATCCGGATCTACAACCGCTCAGACTGCTGTGAGGAACGACTCAAAGACTTCTATGTCTTGGTTTCGGATCAACCGATGTCCGGGACTTTGGAAGAATTGCTGGGGAGCTCAAATGTAGATGCGATCTACTATCCCAACCAAGCATCTTCTGTTGTGAGCTTCCCCATCAATGCAGCGGGTCGCCATGTTCGTTTACAGCTTAAGGGCAGTAGCCAAATGCACTTTTCAGAAGTTGAGGTAATGGGTTGTAACCTGGAGCAGGTATGTGAGTCTCCTGTTGTATCGATTGATGATCCTGGGAGTATTTCTGAGGATGGGCAGGTGGTTCAACTGGTCGGCAGTCCAGGAGGCGGTGTATGGAGTG
>JBCCTX010000228.1:0-12695 GCA_039197765.1 Bacteroidota bacterium | reverse complement strand
TCCAACAAATGACTCAGTCCATCCTAGGAAAATAACGGCCGTAATGGGCTATGAAGTACCCGATAGATGGGTGGACTATGACAGCTTGGTATTACACAGGTCAAAAGGTATATGGACCTTACATGGAGAGCCCTACTCCGGCTATGCAGCCTTGTATTATCCCAATGGTAACTTAAAGTTGAGGATGGGTTTTTTTAGGGGAAAAAAAGAAGGAGATACTTGGGAGTATTATCCCAATGGATTTTTAAGGCAAAATACCCCCTATCACCAAAATCAAGTGCATGGAGAAGTGAAAAACTGGTTTGGAACCGTGGGGAATCCACTCCTTGCGGTTCGGAATTATCACTTAGGCAAACCCCATGGGGAACACAGAAAATGGTATAAAAGTGGTCAAGTTTTCAAGATCATGAACTACCATATGGGCAGAGAGGAGGGGATGCAGCAAGCTTACAATGAAAACGGTTCCCTGTATGCCAATTATGAAGCTCGAAACGGGAGAAGCTTTGGATTGAAACGGTCTATGCTTTGCTATGAATTGGAAGACGAAAAAATTAAGTAAAATGAAATTGAAAGTAACAAATATTCTATTTCTCTCTCTGGCACTAATCGCCATTGGAGCCATTAACTGGGAAATGATGCCTTCCCCTAAGGGTGGGCTTAAGGGGGAAAAACAAAGTTGGGTGGAGCACCTGCCCTATTACAATGAAGCTACTTTCACCCCTCACTGGTTGCTTCCCAATGATCAAGTTTTGGATACCTTCCATCGGATTTCATCCTTTGAGTTGATCAACCAAGAGGGAAAAACCATTACAGAGAGAACATTTGAGGGTAAAATTTATGTGGCTAACTTTTTCTTTACGATTTGTCCGGGAATATGCCGTAAGATGACCAATAATATGTCTATTCTGCAAGGGGAATTTATGGAAGATGAGGAAATACAGTTGCTATCTCACTCCGTTACGCCAGAGATGGATTCTGTCCCTGTGTTAAAGCAATATGCAGAAGTCAAAGGGGTAATTTCGGATAAATGGCATTTGGTAACAGGAAGCCAGTCGGAAATATATCGCTTAGGGCGAAGGGATTATTTTGTGGAAGAAGATTTGGGACTGCAAAGAAATGAAAATGAATTTTTGCATACCGAGAACTTTGTATTAATAGACAAGCAAAAACATATTAGAGGTATTTACAATGGCTTGAATAAGTCTTCGGTTAGGCAACTTATTGCGGATATAAAGACCCTGAAAAAGGAATACTCACTGTTGGCATCTAGGCCGTGACTTTCTATTCATTTCAGTTGAGTGCAAAAGGAAGATGAGAAGTTGTATATTAATTCCGAGAAATGCGTTTTTCCATACAACATAACCGTCAGTCCCTTGAGCATTTGCTTACAGCCTTATTTTGGATACTTTTTCTGGCGGCTCCTTTTTTATTTGTGGATTTTAGTCAGGGCTTGAGTGTAAAAGAGGCTTTATTAATTTCTCTCCCCACTATTCCCATATTTCTGGCCTTTATCATTAATCGGTTGATCCTTCTTCCAACCCTATATTTCAAGCAAAGGCGTAGGGAGTACGTTGTCGCAGTAATAGGGCTTATCACGGTGATAGCTTTAGGGAAGCAAATGATCCCGCTTGGAAACCTCCATATGACCGACCCAAGACGAGCACCCAATTCCTTAGGGCCTGATATCCATCCCCCACCCCCTCTTGGTTTGAGAGGGCCAAATGGAAGAGAGGCCCCTGCAAGGCTTAATCGACCTTTTCCCAATGTGCTGGTATTTTCCTTTTTGAGTTTGATGATAATTGGGGTAGATACGGGACTGAAGTCAGCCTTGAAACTCTCGAGAAAGGAGCGGGAACATACCCTTTTGGAAAAAGAAAATGTAAGCAACCAATTGGCTTTTCTTCGCAATCAGGTGAGTCCACATTTTTTTATGAATACCCTGAATAATATCCATTCCCTGATTGATCTTGATACCCAAGAAGCTAAAGAAGCTATTATTAAGCTATCCAAATTGATGCGGCATCTGCTCTACGACTCGGAATCCGAGCATTTGCCTTTGAAGAAAGAGATAGACTTTATCAGGAGCTACGTCGAACTCATGAAACTTAGGTATTCCCGCAAGGTGGACATCGTTTTAGAGACTCCCTCAAACATACCAGATGAAAATATTCCTCCTTTACTTTTTACCTCTATATTGGAAAATGCTTTTAAATATGGGATAAGCTATAAAGAACCTTCCTTTATCAACATTTCGCTTGCTTATACCACGAATTCCTTGACCTTTCAGGTGAGGAATAGTAACCATCAGCCCAAAACTTCCACTGATTATTCTGGAATCGGTTTGCAAAACACGCGTAAAAGACTTGATTTACTATACCCAGGTCAATACACACTTGACGTCGAAGATACTCCCGCTATATACACAGTAAATCTTCATATACCCTTATGATAACCTGTATTGCTATTGACGATGAACCCCTCGCACTGAGACAAATGCAGCATTACATTGAGCAGACCCCTACACTTCAATTATTAGATACCTTCGAAAGTGCACTGGACGCAATTAACTATTTGCAAGATCACCCCATTGATTTAATGTTTGTGGATATCAACATGCCAGATCTCAATGGGATGGATTTTGTTAAGTCTTTGGCCCCAGCCCCCCATGTTATTTTTACAACTGCCTACAGCGAATATGCGGTTGAAGGGTTCAAAGTAGACGCCATTGATTATTTGCTAAAACCTATCGGATATCCTGCCTTCCTAAAAGCAGCCAATAAAGCCCACAATTTTTTAACCCGGAAGCAGCAAAAGGCTGTAAATCCAACCAATAGAGAGGAATTTCTACTAGTAAAATCAGAATACAAGATTATTCGAATTAATTTCTCCGAAATCCGATACATAGAAGGAATGCGAGAATACCTTCGATTTCACTTGACAGATGGGCGAAGAATAATGTCATTGATGTCTATGAAAAAATTAGAAGAGAAACTCCCACAGAATGAGTTTATGCGCGTGCATCGGTCCTATATCGTACGGAAGGATCAAATTACTACCATAGAACGCAGTAGAATCGTATTTGGTGAGCAGGTGTATATCCCTGTGAGTAAGCAGTACCAGGAGGTATTTCAGGCATTTTTGAAGGAGAATTTCCTTTCCTAATAGGTCATTCTTTTACAATTCTTCCCATGCTTCATCTGATTCTGGGTGATTATTTTGTGCTCTCTCCCGAATTGGGGATGGAGTCTTTTTCCATCAAGAGGTAAAGCTCTCTATTTACATCATCGGCAAAACCATATAGATGTTAGAGCCTATTCCTATCGAGTCAAGAAAAAAACCTGGTATTTTATCAATCTCATAATTAATACTGTCTATAGCTTGGTTGGCCGTAATTTGAAATTCTGTTGACTTAAAAAGGCTGGATGAAGGCTTTTTTTCACAGGCATAGAGTGAGAAGAGAAGGAGGAAAAGGATGAAGGGCGTTGTGTCTGCCAATATTCTATGTAATTGCATTAAGTAAGGTTTTAGAGTCGATGATCCACAGTCCACAGTTATCGAGCGTCATTTAGTAAAGCTAAGTCCATCCAAGTCAGCGTCCCTCAGTGTTAAAAAATACAAAGACGGAAATGAATATTTTCTAAGTCCTCACAAAAACACAATCGACCGCACCGCACTCCCCTCAGGTAACTGCTCCACATCCGTAACCGCTTCAGGATCAATAAAATCCGAACCCACCGGCACCAATAAATGCAATCCCGCAAAGGCCTCAGAAGACAAATCCCAAACTTTATAATTTTCCAAATAGAAAACCTCCCACTGCCAAGGTAAGCTTTTGAGTTCTTCCAAGCTCATCCCTGCACAGAGTTCTTGCCGAAACATCAATTGAGAGGCCTCTATGCGTATACGACTGACTATGTTCCGCCCATAGAAGTCCTCCTCGATGTAAACCTTTCCCGTAGGATAATCCAAGATAGCCGCCCGCCAAGTGTATCCTTCCTCCTGAAACACCGTGTCCCGAAGGTATTTTCCCTTAAGCTTGTACTTGTTAGCAGGGATCATAGGATCACCTACTTGAACAAATTTGAGCCCATTGGGAACCAGTTCTTTGTGTTGTTGGCAGCTTAGTGGAAGGCTTGAAAGTCCAATTATCACTAACATTCTTGCTTCAAAAACCTTGATAGAAAAAATACTTCTGCTCCCCTCTACCCATTTAAAGATGGGTGAGAGGAGTTTTCTAAGCCTATCTTTTTTTTCGGTAAAAAAAGGACAAACATTCAATGTATTACCCATATTGTTTTAAAGAAGAGAATGCGATGAAAAGGATAATCCCTATTAAAACACTAGTAAAGGAGCGATTCTCAAGCTATTGAGATTTTTGAAAGTAATCGATAGCCTTTCGAACACTTCCTTCAGAAAGCAGCAACTTCTGCGCCGAATCTGCATCCAACCCTGTTTCCTCCATGATCATACGCGTGCCCCGTTCGACAAGTTTTTGGTTGCTCAGTTGCATATCTACCATCTTATTTCCGCGTACCCTACCCAGTCGGATCATTACAGTGGTGGAAATCATATTTAGGATCAACTTTTGCGCGGTTCCTGCTTTCATTCGCGTACTTCCCGTAACAAACTCTGGTCCTACAATGGCCTCTATAGGGAATTCCACGAATTGCGACAAGGGTGCACCCGCGTTACAGGTAATACCTGCGGTAGGAATCCCCGCTCCACGAGCTTTCTTTACGGCCCCTAGAACATAGGGGGTCGTTCCACTTGCTGTAATCCCAATCAAAAAATCCCCAGAATCTATTTTATATGCCTGTAAGTCTTTGAAACCTTGTTCCGTATCATCTTCAGCAAATTCCACCGCTTTCCTAATGGCGCTATCTCCCCCCGCAATGATCCCAATTACCCAATCATGAGGAACGCCATACGTTGGAGGACATTCGGAGGCGTCTACAATCCCCAATCTGCCACTTGTACCACTTCCAATGTAAAAGAGCCTCCCTCCTTCTTTCATTTGCTCATATACCTTTTCTACCACTGCCTCAATCTGGGGGAGTATGGATTGTATGATCATCGGAACTTTCTGATCTTCTTGATTCATACTTTCAAGAAGCTTTCGGGTAGACATTTTTTCCAGATTATCGTATAAAGAAGTGGATTCAGTAGTTTTTTGCGTCATTTGTCCTTAGGTTTTAGTTCGTTATTTTTTAGCGAAATATTGGATATTTAAGATTCGTGTTTTTCATGGGAAAATATAATGGATTATTTTCCTAATTTTACCCCTATGAATCAGTACGTGAAGTTTTTTTTGTTTGCCTTGTCTTTTGTGGTCGTTGGATTGTGGATTGGCATAAAAATCCAGGGGGGGAGGAAATGGAATTTTTCTCGGATGGGAGAGCGAAAGGGTCTGATTTCTTCGCCTGCACAAAAAATGAAAAAGTTGCAGGATGTATTTGAATTGATTGACAGAAATTATGTTAAGGATGTAGACCAAGAGGCTTTGGTAGAAAGTGCCATCCAAGGGGTAATGGAAGAGTTAGATCCCCATACATTCTACATTCCCGCAGTAGAGAGAAAAGTTATTGGAGAGCAGATGGAGGGAAGTTTTGAAGGGATAGGGGTAGAATTCGATATTTTGGAAGATACCGTTTATATAGAGGCCCCGATTCCTGGAACTCCGAGTGATAAGCTTGGAATCAAGTCGGGAGACCGAATCATCAAAGTCGATGGGGAAAATATTGCTGGGATAGGGATAAATAATGAGAAAGTAATTAAAACCCTGAAAGGGCCGAGGGGGAGTAAGGTTGTCGTATCGATTCTGCGAAGAGGAGTGTCTGAATTGTTAGACTTCGAAATTACCCGTGATCAAATTCCTTTGAATAGTATTCGCTTTGCTTACATGGTCGATGACCACACAGGTTATGTCAAAGTAGATCGCTTTGCAGAGACTACTTACAAGGAGTTCAAAATGCATCTTGAGACCCTTATAGAAGAAGGGATGCAGAACTTGGTATTAGACCTACGGGGGAATCCCGGGGGCTATATGACCGTTGCCTATCAAATGGCTGATGAGTTATTAGAAAATGGTAAACTAATCGTTTCTACCAAAGGTCGGATTCCTGAAAGTAGGCAGGAGTACTTTGCTACAGATGATTTGGCTTTATTTGAACAGGGGCCTGTCATAGTTTTGCAAGACTACAACTCTGCTTCTGCTAGTGAAATTGTAGCAGGGGCGTTGCAAGACCACGATCGAGGCCTAATTATTGGGATTCGCTCCTTCGGAAAGGGGCTGGTACAGATCCAAGAAGACTTAGATGATGGCTCTGCTATTCGTCTCGTAATTTCTGAATACTACACCCCCAGCGGAAGATGTATCCAAAAACCCTACACCGAGGGGAGTTCTGCCTATGAGCACGAAATCGTAGAGCGCTTTCAGTCTGGAGAGGTGTTTGACGCCTCGAAAGTGGAGTTCCCAGATTCTCTGATGTACGCTACAGGGTCAGGTAGAACTGTTTATGGCGGAGGAGGTATATTTCCCGATATTTTCGTCCCCAACGATACTTCTCAGGAAAGTACCTATCTGTTTAGGCTGCGTTCCAAGGATATATTCCGGGATTTTGCGGCATACTATGTAGAGAACCATTCTGCTTTAGGACTTCTGTATGATGAACCCAGAGCCTTTATTGAGGAATTTGAACTCACACAGGATGTCGTCAAGAATTTCATCGATTTCGCCGAGGAGCATGGAGTCCCCTTCGATCCAGAGGGATACGAATTGTCAGAAATCCCAGTTCAAACAACCCTGAAAGCCTATATCGGAAGGCGCTTACACAATGATGCCGGATTTTTCCCTATCTTACACGAAATGGACCACGTATTTCAAGAAGCACTTCGTATGATTCCTACCGCTGCGGAACTCGAGCGCTCAGGCTCCATGGAGTTTATGGCAAATGAATAAAGTACCTTATGTTTTCATTAGATGCGTTGGAAAAAATGTTGTTTCTAGATATAGAAACCGTTAGTTCCCACCCACAGTATACCGCACTTCCCGAACGTATTCAAGAGCTTTGGGACAAGAAAGCTCGATATTTCCAAGACAGTGATGGGCACCCTGGGCCTAGTACGTTATATGAACAAAAGGCAGGAATATATGCCGAGTTCGCAAAGGTGGTCTGTGTATCCTGTGGATACCTTCGCTTCAATAAGGGAGAGGGCTCCCGACCAGAATCTACCCTTAAGGTAAAATCTTTTTACGGTTCAGACGAGAAAGTCCTATTAGATGCATTCGGGAAATTGCTCAACGATTGGGCACTAGATAACTTAGGAAGGCCCCATACAGACCGTACCCTCTGTGCGCATAATGGGAAAGAGTTCGACTTCCCCTTTCTTGGAAGGCGCTTTCTGATCCAACAACTAGAACTTCCGGAGATGCTCAAGATACAGGGAAAAAAACCATGGGAGATTCCCTATGTAGATACAATGGAACTGTGGAAGTTTGGAGATTACAAGGCTTATACAAGCTTGGATTTATTAGCCGCTATCTTTGAAGTTCCTTCTCCTAAAGATGATATTGATGGAAGTCAGGTTGGCAAGGTATTCTGGGAGGAGCAAGACCTAGAGCGCATTAAAACTTATTGTGAGAAAGATGTATTGACCACGGCCAATGTCTTACTCAAGATGTGCAGAATGCCGCTAGCGACGATGCAGGTAGTATAGGAAATGTTAGGTAGTCCATAGTCGGTAGTATGTGGCAACAGTAACCTTCTAGTATGAATTAAAGTTTACTTTCGACCACCGACCAAAAATAGATCCATGTCCGAATTATACCGAATCAAGCGAATTGTTAAAAGCCTTATCCCCCGTACGCCAAGGAATCCCGATCGTCGGTATTCCTATGATGATGCCAGGTTGATCATTAATGACTTGGCAATGAGTCTATCCCCAGAAATGCTAGCATATTTGGTCGATTCAGATGAAGTCCTGGAAGACTTTGTATTGAGCCTGTATGAGTTAGAGTATACCATTAAGCAAAAGGCCACTACGGAGCTAACAGTTCTAGACCCAGCATTGCAGCCCAAAGTATATGAAGAGGGTAATCGAGCCGTTTTTACAGTGAATTACGAGGAGGAGGAATGGGTATTTGCAGAATATACTGCTGTATAACATAAGACCCGCCACCGGGAGGTAGCGGGCTTGCAAAGTACCTTTAATTAGCTGCACATCATATGCAAGGTATAGCGAAAGCCTATAGAAAATGTTGACTTTTGAACCAGAAATGTAGATAAATACGGATGGGGAAGAGTAAAAAATGGTTCGTGGTGAGGTGGTCGTTAGTCCGTGGTAAAGTGGTCGGTAGTCCACAGTAACCTTTGATCAGCGATCAAAGTACACTCTTCAAACTTCAAACTTCAAACTTCAAACTTCAAACTTTTGCCCCTTACATCACCCTATATAGGGGGATTACAGGGGGGCTGGGTTGGGGCTCCCCCCCTACCTCATAACGCCTTACTCAATCCAATAATCCAATTACTACCTGCGGCAGCGATCCCAGAAGAATAGGGGCGGTAGCGTTGATCGGTGATATTTTCCCAGCCTACTTGAAGGTTAACCTGTTTGGGAAACTTGTATTGGGCTTTGGCATTCAAAGTATACCAGGCAGGGGAGAAAGGATCTCCAGCTTCATCAGATACATAGAGGTGAGGCTTAGCGCTTTCAGAAGGAGCTAAGTTCTCAGCGGAAATTTCTCCATTATAGATTCCATAAAGATCCAAAGAAAAAGCTTTTTGATGGAAGATGAGGTGAGTAGTTCCAAATGTAGGGCTAACGTGGCGCAGGGGTAGCCCTTCAGCATCCTCTCCTTTCATCCATGAAAAGGTAGAACGCAACTTTAGCCAAGGTTGTATTTCGGCCTGAACACGCATTTGGGCTCCAAATATTTGTGCCTGATCTGCATTGACATCCGCTTGGACCTTACTTAAGGCCCCATCAAAAAGGATACTGTCCTGTCCTGCAAACTGGAAATCCCTTCTGACAATGGCATTTTCCAGCCAGGTATAAAAGGCACTCAAGGAGATTTCCGAGGCCTTCCCCCACTGGTAAACTAGGCCAATGTCGGCTGTATAGGCATATTCCGGTAGAAGATATGGATTGGGAATAATTACGTTGCCAGGCTCGCTATCGAACACTTTCCCGATATCATCAATATTGGGTGCTCGGAAGCCTGAGGCAATATTGGCATTCAATTGCCACTCTTTTGAGGGATGGAAAATTGCACCAATGCTCCCATTTACAGCATGTAAATCAGATTCTACAGAACCGAAAGGGAAGGAAATAAAGGAAGAATCGAAAGGGGCAAAAAGAGAGATTTTATTGTAGCGAAGGCCGGCGGACAAAGTCCATGAAGGATGTAACTTCACGAGTCCATTGATGTATGCGGCGAAAGCGTTCCAGGTAGAGCCATCAGGGTAGCGACTCGAAATAGCTTGCATTTCCCCGTTCGTTAGGGAAGTGGAAACTCCCTCTGAACGTACCCAGTTTCCTAGGAACTCTGTTCCATAGTAAACGGTAAGTTCTTGCCCCACGGATTTTTTTGCATCTATGCTAAAAGAGGCAATATCTACCGCTTCTGATCGAGTCCGGCGTTCTACTTGCTGAAAATCTCTGTCATTCCGACTTTCCTGAAAATTTTGGTACGCAAGGTTAAACTGAAGCTCATCAAAGAGACCATATGAGGCAGAAAGTTTCGCATGTAGTCTGTGCATTTGCCAAATTTGGGGCCCGTAATACCACTCAGACTTTCTTGGGAGTTCGTTATTTTGTTCAATCAGGCGGTCATATCGTGGGATATCAGAGCTACGAGAAAAATGAAAGTCATAGCCTAACTCCCACGACTCAGAAGGTTTGAAGGACAGTTTCTGTAAAAGGTTCACTTGTCGGTATCCCGAGCCTACTTGTTTGCGGGGATTAGGGTTAGGGACAATTACATCTTCGCCCTCCTGCCTTACAACGAAGCTTCTGCGCAAGTATTCGGATCTCCCATGCTTTCCCATCGTAAGGTCGTCAAAGTCCGAATAGCTCAGACTTGTGAGCCAACTCCACCTGGAATTAGCCAAATTTATATCTATATGAGCAGTTTGCTCTCTATTTGCCGAAGCATATCGCAGTGCAGCAGATCCAGTTACACTAGGGGATTTCTCGTTGCTGTATTGAGGCTTTAACGTGTGGAAATCCATTACCCCTCCTAAAGCATCCGATCCAAATGTTACAGAGCCTGGTCCAAAAATTACCTCCGTTTGCGCTAGGGAGAATGGGTCAATGGAAAGGACGTTGTGTAAATTTCCACTCCGGTAAATGGCATTGTTCATTCGGACTCCATCTATAACCAGTAAGACCCGGTTAGCGGCAAATCCCCGAATCATGGGGCTGCCTCCGCCTTGTTGACTTTTTTGAACGAATACTTCTCCAGACTGCCCCAATAGATCGGCTGTAGTCTGTGATTGCTGCAATTGAAGGTCTGACGGGGTAATTTGGGTGATATAGTTTACTATTTCTGATCTTCTCTGCTCCCATCGATTAAATAAAATACTCACTTCAGCTAATTCCACAGAGACTTCGTTTAGGGAAACCTGGAACTGCTGTTGCAGAACTTCTTCCCAAGAGAGGGTAAGAGACTGGAAGGAGATATGACGGAAGCTTAGGCTATCTCCAGGCTCAAACAGGTCTAAAGAAGCTCTTCCTAGGGAATCTGTCAAAACCCCTCTACTTCCAGATACAATACTTACCGCTTCCACTCCCTTACCAGAACTTCCTTGAGTAACCCAAATAGTCTGTGCAGTCAGGGAGGAAGGCCAGGGGCTAATAATACCCAGTGTAAAAGAAAGGAAGAGAGAGAAATTCACCCATATTGCCCGATAATGATCCTTCATACCTTCGATAAGTTCCGCTGATTATGGGTTATAAGTACCTACTAAAATTACATATTTATTTGTGCCACTAATTGTTAAAGGTAACACGTTTGCTGGCTGGTTGTACACGAATGATAAAATTTTTCCCAGGAACTACCCCAATTATCGAGGAACTTCAACACGAACCAGGATGATCCGATTAGGAGTGGACTTCTCTATGGTGATCTTGTATTCGCCTAGGTTCATTTTGTGTCCCTTTTTGGGTATATCTTCTTCGTAATAAATAATCATTCCTCCCAGGGTAGTGTAGTACTCTTCATCGGGAAAAACCAGATCCAAGGAATCATCCTCATTTAAGTCATCAATATAGAGTCTACCTCCTAGCAAATAGGAGCCATCTTCCTGGCGAATACACAACATATCTTCTTCTGGGGCCTCATTATTTTCATCATGTTCATCTTCAATTTCCCCAAAAACTTCTTCAATGAGGTCTTCTATCGTGATCATCCCTGCGGTGCCACCAAATTCATCTACTACGATAGCTACACTGCGCTTATAACCTGTAAATTCTCCTAAGAGTACATTGGCAGACATGGTTTCTGGGACTACCAAAACAGGTTGGAGGATTTCTTCTAAATCATTGGGCCTGCCGAACATTTCGTGGGAGTGTACATAGCCTACGACTTCGTCCATGTCTTTCCCAAAAATGATGATCTTCGACTTTTGGGTTTCAATAAAGGTATCCATCAACTCTTCCACAGTACTTTCTAGGGGAAGGGCATCAATTTCCGTTCGAGGAATCATACATTCGCGAACCTTAGTTTCTTTTAGGCTTAAGGCATTGCTCAACATATGGGTATTCAGGTCTTCTACAGGGAGGTTTTCACTGGCCTCCAAGACTTCCTGGATATATTGATCGAGGTCTTTTTTTCCTAATTCTACTACCTTTTCATCTGTTTTGACCTGAAAAATATACCGCAATATTACCTTTGAGATGAAGTTGGTGAGTAGGATAGGTAGGTAAAAAACTTTGTGGATGAGGTTAAGTACATAGGCAAGAGGGAAAACCACACGGTCCGAATTTTGGCGAAACAATGCCTTCGGAAGGTACTCTGCAAATACCAGGACGAGAAGAGTGGCAGATAGGGTCTGGACAATGGTAAACAACAGGGCAGAACTTTCAGGAGAAAGTTGTAGATTTTCTGTTAGAAAGGCAGAGCTGAGGCTCTCCCACTGCTGCGTGAATATAACCAGGGCTATATTGTTCCCGATCAGAATGGCAATGATGATCTCCTCCTTTCGGTCAAAAAAAGAGGCGAGAATTTTTGCTGCCCGGCTGCCTTGCTTAAGTTTTAGTTCTATTTTCAACCTGCTGGCAGACAAAAAGGCGATTTCTGTTCCGGAAAATAAAAAGGACAGTGCCAGCATGATGAGTAGAATGCCCGCACCAAAAAGTACCTCAACAGAATTCATAGGGCAAAGATACAAAAAGGGAAAATAATGGGGTAAAGGGATCAATCTTCATAGGCCTCTTTCTCTTTTAGTTTATGTAACTCCGCTTGAATGAGTTTTTCTCGCTTTATCCGCTGTTTTCTCCGAAATACGTACATCCCCGAAAATAGGAGCACTGCTACACTTAACTGAATAACAGTGGTTGAGGAAAGAATAGATCGCTCTATAACCATAAATAGGCCTACCATTAAAGCGGCAACCAAGTATATGTATTCTACATAATGCATGTGAGAAAAATAAACGAGAAGAGCGAAATAAAAAAGTAGCGAAGAAAACCGC
>JBCCTX010000227.1:0-12707 GCA_039197765.1 Bacteroidota bacterium | reverse complement strand
GCTTGGCCACTGTAGTCGGGGAAGCAGGTGTCAATCTATCAGGTGGGCAAAGGCAAATGTTAGCCCTGGCCCGAGCCCTCTATCGGCAACCTCAGTTATTACTATTAGATGAGGCCACTACTGCAATGGATCGCAACTTGCAGGCCTTTGTCTGGGAACTTATCCAATCCCTCAAAACGGAAATGGGAATTTTATGGCTAACCCATGATCCAGGTATCGCTCGACGAGCAGATCGTCTGTATGTATTAGAAAATAAGCAAATCACAGCCTTTGGCACTCACCAAGAGCTTATCCAAGGCCATAACCTATATGCAGATGCTTGGCAAGACCTGGTACAAGCAGGGAATTAGCTCAAAAATTAGCAGCTCTATATTCCATCCAGTGCTATTTTCTTCTAATGATTTGAAAGGAAAATTTCTGATACCCCATCGGTCCAATAGCCTACAGATCATTGGGATTAAATAAGATTATTCCCCAATTTTCTAAAAAACGAGTTGTCATGTCTCTTTCAACTACCAAAGACCTGTCCATACACCACGAATTGATTGGTGAGCTATTCCCCAAACTTTCTCCTCGAGAAATGTGGGAAACTTACAGACTTTCTGATGAGCAGCTAGCGTTTTTCGAGGAAAATGGTTATTTATCCCATATCAAACTATTGGAGGAAGATCAGGTGAAAGCCTTGCGAAAGGAACTAAAGGACCTAACAGATCCCAATCACCCCCAACACCATCTCTTCTATGAATTCCACAGCAATGAATCCTCCGATCCCGATACCGTTCTGTTCCACTCGCTGGGGCATTGGCGGATCACTCTAGGTTTTCACGATGCTTTATGGAACCCCCGCTTTGTCGTTGCAGCTTGCCAATTACTTGGGAACAAATCCGTCCGCTTCTGGCATGACCAGCTCTTCTGTAAGCCCGCAAGGCATGGTGGCGTAGTCGCTTGGCACCAGGATTATAGTTATTGGACGCGTACAATTCCCATGCAGCACCTCACCTGTTGGGTAGGGCTAGATGATGCCTCTGAAGATAATGGATGTCTATACTATATCCCTGGGAGTCATCGATGGGATTTACTCGATCGGATCGACCTGGCGGGTAATATGGATAGCTTAAAGGCTCACCTTACCCCCCAACAACAGGAACAGTACGACCAAAAAGTAGCCGTTGAAATGCCTGCGGGTTATGGGGCCTTTCACCATCCGCTCATGGTCCATGGATCGCATGAAAATCGCTCGGAAAGGTCTCGACGGGCTTTTGTGCTGAATGTTTTTGCAGATGGAACCTTGTCGAATTCGGATGAAGAAATGTTGGCCGGTGTACCACCTACGCCCAAAGGGCAAAAGATGGAGGGGCAGTTTTATCCAATGTTGTTTGAGAGAGACTTTCTGTAAGGGTAAGTACACTTGGGTAGCAAAGTAGGATGCTGTTACTCAAAAACAAATAGGATACTTTCTTCTAGGCTTAGCCCTTCATTTCTACCTCCAATTGTGAGACCATTCGGTCAATATCGTCCTCCGTATTGAACATGTGACAGGAAAAGCGCAAGGCATTGTACTTGGGGAGCAGTTTGACAATAATTTCCTTTTTCCCAAGGGCTTCAAAGAGGGCTCGATTGTCAAAGGAATCATCGAGTAGGATACTCACTATTCCCGTCTGCAATTCTGGACTTGTAGGACTTATCACCTGGAGTCCTTCCATATTTGTCAGCCTCTCAGCACAATAATTTGCCAGTTTCAGGCAGTGATGTTCAATTTTTTCTCTCCCTATTGCCCTGTGCCAATCTAGTGTTTCTCCCATAGCAATAAAGTTAACCACATTGCGTGTACCGGTGGAAGCGGAATAAGGTTTGTAATTGCTATGGGTAAATACAGGGCGGATTTGGTCTTGAATCTCCTTGCGTAAGTACACAAACCCCGTCTCTTTGGGTCCCATGAGCCACTTGTGAGAACTACTTGCATAAACGTCTACCCCCAACGTTCCTACATCAATAGGGATTTGGCCGGGTGCTTGTGCGCCATCTGCAATGAGCAAAATTTTTCGAGGCTTAGTGATTTTGGCCAATTCTGCAAAGGGCAGACGTAGCCCGGTTATGGTAGAAACATGACTGATAAGTACAACACGTGTCCGGTCGTTGATTTCCTTGCTGATAGCTTCTACTACCTCTCGGGTGTTTTGAGCGGGAAAGGGAATTTCTACCTTTCTCAAGGTTGCGCCGCAGGTCTCTGTAAGAAAATGTAAGCCATTTTCTCCACCTCCATGCTCATGTGTGGTGGTAAGGATTTCGTCTCCAGGTTCGAGGGCCAAACAAGACCCCACAAGGTTGAGCCCGTCTGTGGTATTACGGGTAAGAACAATTTCCTCTTCTGAAGCCCCGATAAATGCGGCAACTTTCTGTCGGACTTTATCCATTTGTGCCCCTAAATTCCCCCAATTATTGCCTACCGGGTTTTGTTCCAATTCCATATGGAGTTCTGAGATCCGGTTAACAATTTGACGAGGAGATGGGCCTAAACTGCCTGTATTAAGGTAAATTCGATTCTTGGGTACAAGTAGGCTCTGGCGAACAAGCTTAAATAATTCATTTTCATCAGGGAGGTGAGCAAAGTCAGAAAGGGAAGGAAGTTGGGAGGGTTTTCCTGGAAGAGAACTAAAACCTAACCATCCCAGGGAAGTATTTCGAAGGAAGTTTCTACGTGAAGACATAGGGGTGAGGGTTTATTTGATGGATGAAGAATAATGATTTTCTTGTAAACCTAAGCTATACCCCACAGTATAATATTCATATACGAATTCTCTGAACCTCAAGAAGAAAGCTTTCGCCTTATTTTTACCCATCCCCACCGAAGCAACAGTACCCACGGCAGCGCATGTATAAACAAATCAAACCAGTCCATCCCTTGCATGCCTTCTGCGCCTCCCGCTACCCAACGCAATTTACCCCAAATGTGGGGTTCAGGGGTGTAAGGGGCTAGTCCCAGCGTAAGCACTAGGAGTAGAATCAATTTTCCGTCATTTAGTAGCTTAGACATAGGTTTTTGATAAATTTGGTTGATGCCATATTGTGGATCGTAGACTTGGTAACTTTTTCACATGTTATCCCAAAGCTAAGTACTCCTATGAAATCCTACTACTTTCTCTTAGCCATTTTTATTTTCTCCTGTGCTGGACCGCAGTCCCAGGCCCCCTCTTTTTCTCCCCCAAATATTCTCTACATTATGTTGGATGACCTAGGCTTTTCAGACCTGGGATGCTATGGAAGTGAGATTTCCACCCCTAACATAGACGCACTGGCAGCAAAGGGACAGATTTTTTCAGGATTCCGGACAGCTCCCATGTGCGGCCCTACGCGCGCGATGTTGATTTCGGGAAATAGCAATCACATAGAAGGTATGGGCCGCATGATCAATACGGAAGAAAAAAACTATCGCTATAAAGGAAGAGCGCACTACGAAGAAGATATTTCAGATCGAATTGTAGCCTTTCCTAGGCTCCTTCAACAAGCGGGATACTATACAGCCGTTACCGGAAAATGGCACCTGGGTTGGGAGGAGCAATCCAAACCCGCTTTGCATGGCTTTGACAACTCCTGGGTCCTCCGAAATGCCATTTCCAATTACTATCTCCACCGAAACTACACCGTTTCTACCCCCGACAAAAGGGACTCTGTTTCCATTTATTATGCCGATGGCAAACAGGTAGCCTATCCAGAAGGAACCTATGCCACAGAATGGTATACAGACAAGATGTTGGAATTTTTACAAAATGCCCAAGACCAACAAAAGCCTTTCTTTGCCTTTGCGTCTTACACCTCTCCTCACTGGCCCCTTCAGGTGCCGGAAGCCTTCTGGGACAAATACAAAGGAACATATGATGCAGGCTATCAAGTACTGATGGAAAAAAGACTCAAGGGACTCAAAGCGCAGGGGATTGTGGCGCAAGACATCGAACTCCCTCCCTACCCCGACCTGATAAAATGGGAGGTTTTATCTGGGGAAGAAAAGCAGTATGAAGCCAGAAAAATGGAAATCTATGCGGGAATGGTTGAGAATGTGGACTATCACATCGGTCGCTTGATTGCCTATTTGAAAGAAACGGGCGTATATGATAATACAATTATCATTGTGCATTCTGACAATGGAGCAGCTGCAGAAGATTTGAGCAAAAGTGCCAAGCATAGCCACGGGATTGTCTCCTGGAATGATAATTCCTATGAAAACATGAATCAGCCGAACTCCTTCATCGCACTGGGGAAACACTGGGCGCAGGCGCTGTCTGTTCCCTTTCGGAAATACAAGCAGCAGATGTATGAAGGCGGTATGGCCTCTCCCTTTATCATCGCAGGAAAAGGCATTCCAGCCTCTTCTACGATACAATCTGCCTTTTTCACGATCCAGGACCTTGCCCCGACATTCTTAGCAATTGCTGGGACCACTTATCCCACAGAATGGGAGGGAAAAGCCCTAATCCCGCAACGAGGCGTTTCGGCCCTTCCCTATTTTCAAGGTACTACTGATCAGGTTCATGGGGGGGATTATGTATTTGCTATGGAGCACCGCCGAACGGCTTACTTGAGAAAGGGAAATTGGAAAATCGTCAACCAGCAAGATGCGGCTAAGAATGAATTGTTTGAGTTGTATAACTTAAGCGAGGACTTTTCCGAACAGCAGGACCTTTCTAGTGAAAAGCATGAAAAGCTCCAAGAGCTCATAACGGAATGGGAAGGGTACAAGGAGGAAGTTGGGGTGATCTTTTTGCCAAAGATGGATTGAGGGTTAGAATCTATAAGTAATCGGGAAAATTTTTCTCTATTCTATTGAACATCCCCCTTTTCTCCCATACATAATTCTGACCCTATAGGGGGAATAGGATAAATAATATTTTTTTCATGTATATAGGCCTAGCCCTGCACCTCAAATGATCGAAGTAGGTCCCTATGAATCGTTTTGTCAACTAAATATCCTAATTTACCTGCGCTCAAGTACCAGGAGTGAACGTACTTTCTTTACATAGAACCACATGACTAAAATCCTTATCCTCCCCATTTTAATTATCCTGTTTTCCTTTTTTATCTCCTGCAAGGTAGAACCTGAAGAAATTACCATCGATTTAGCGGAACTTACTATTGCAGATATTCACGCAGCGTATATGCAGGGAGACTACAACAGTCAAGACCTCGTGCGAGCCTATATCAAAGCCATTGAAGAAGTTGATGAGCAAATTAACGCCCTTACCCTTATCAATCCTGAGGCACTTTCCTTTGCGAAAGCCCTAGATGTGGAGTACCTAGAGACAAGAGAATTACGTCCCCTGCACGGGATTCCCATCGTTGTCAAAGACAACATCAACACCATAGGAATGCCCACTACTGCGGGAGCTTTTGCCCTCCAAGATTTCATTCCAGCAGAAAATGCCTTTATAATTGACCAATTGGTCGAAGCTGGGGCCATTCTCCTGGCAAAATCTAATATGGCTGAATGGGCCTTCTCTCCGATGCATAGCGAAAGTTCTACCGGAGGTACTACACATAATCCCTATAACTTGGCCTATGTACCGGCAGGCTCCAGTGGGGGAACTGCTGCTGCGGTTGCGGCCAATCTAGCGGTTGGGGGCTTAGGAACCGATACGGGCAATTCAATACGGGGCCCTTCTTCTCACAATGCCTTGGTCGGATTTCGAACCACCCTTGGACTTATTAGTCGGGAAGGGATTGTTCCCTTGTATTTGCGAAATGATGTCGTAGGACCGATGTGCCGCACAGTGGAAGACGCCACGCGGATGATGGAAGTTATGGTAGGGATAGACCCCAAAGACCCTATTACCCAAAATTCTGTAGGTAAGACCTCCGGTTCCTACACGAAGTACCTTGATAAAAATGGCTTGACTGGGGCAAGAATTGGTGTATTAAGGGAACTTAGCGACTACGAAACAGATCCAGCTATCCAGTCCCTATTCGAACAAGCCCTTAGGGACCTAGATTCCTTAGGAGCAGAACTCATCGATCCGATTGTGATTCCCAATTTTGCTACCCTCCGCGAAGACCAGTGGTGTGCGACCTTTCGGGAAGATGTAGAAGCCTTTTTGGCGACATATGTCAAAAATGATTCGGTCAAAACCGTAAAAGACCTTATCCGTATCGGTACTACCTCGAATTTCTCTAAAGAGCGATTAGCCAGAAATGCGGAGGCAAGTGGTCGCTGGGGAGAAACCGAGGCAGCGTGTTTGGATGCCTACAAAGATGAAAAGCGCATAGCCTTCAGGAAAGCGATTGAACAGGTAATGGATTCCCTCGAAATAGATGCAATTATTTACCCTTCTTGGAACAACAAGCCTGCTCGGATTGATCACTACCGCGAGGAATACAAGGGGGATAATAGCCAAATCATTTCCCCCCATACGGGACAACCTGCCTTTACGGTTCCCATGGGTTTTGGTGAGGATAATCTTCCTGCAGGGCTTCAATTTCTGGGGAGAATGTATGATGAACCTACTTTGATCCGGCTATGCTATGCCTACGAACAGGGTACAAAGCACAGAATCGCTCCAAAACTTCCCTAATCGTATTTCTTGATTTACATCAAAGGATGCTAGCACAATGGCTCATAGCTTTATTGAAGAGACAATAGGCTTATAAGAATTCCCATTGCCCGCTCCCTTTACTCCTTAACTTTCCTAACAATGACGTATAATGAAATCGAATTTATCCAGCAAGATGCAATAGCCATCATCAAATTCAACCGACCCGAGCTAATGAATTGCGTAGGTCCAAATACCCACAAGGAGTTACTTTCGGCCTGGCATGAATTTAAAACCAATAATCGCTTAAAGGTTGCGATCATCACAGGTGCAGGAGACCGCGCTTTTTGTAGTGGGGGAGACTTAAAAGCCGCTATGAGAGGGGAAATGGTGAATTTTTCAGAGGAAGAAAAGCACTTACACCGGGAAGGAAAGGTCGCAGGTATCTTAGGTCCTACCCGATGGACAGATATTTACAAGCCGATTATCGCTGCGGTAAATGGAGTAGCCTATGCTGGAGGCTTAGAATGGGCCTGCTTTGCAGACATGCGCATCGCAGAAGCACATGCCTCGTTTGGGGTAACCTGTAGACGGTGGAACATTGGGCTGGCAGACGGAGGTACACAACGTCTACCCAGAATTGTAGGAATGGGACGAGCCATGGAACTTATTCTCACCGGAAAAGTAATTGACGCCCAAGAAGCCTATCGAATTGGACTAGTAAATGAGGTTGTACCCAAGGGCCAATCTCTATCCCGTGCCATAGAGCTAGCCGAATTTATTTGTACCCTTCCCCAACCTGCCATTCGTACAGACAAAGAAGCTGCTATTAGAGGCTTTGGGGAAAGCCTCGAAGAAGGGCTGCGCATTGAGGCGGAGAAATTCCTTGACTCTATCTATGCGCCAGAAACACTGGAAGGCTTAACGCAGTTTAATAAACGGATGCACCCAGATAGACGCTATGACTCAGTGGTCAAAACGCCTGGGATTGTTAGAAAGAATAAAAGATAAGGAATAGGATAATATCAACTCCCATAAAAAGTATTGTGATACAGGATGGATCACCTGAGTTTCGAACGAAAAGTATATAAAAGTCGTTAACTTGTAATAAACCGGAACAAGGTAAGCGCTAACACATTAGGCAAGATAAGAGAAGAAAGTCCCTATTTTTGCTTTCGCTTCAAACCCCAAAAACACTCCCATGGTCCAGACCTCAAATGATAGCCTTCAGAAGACACTCCCTCTCGGCTATATACCCCTTACAGAATTTTGGGAATTCGTCAAGCAGGACACCACGCTCACGTATCATTCGACATTTAGCTTCGCCAAATTAATCGAAACGCAAAAAGGCCGAAATAACGGACAAAGTAAGGTAGTATCTGAAATCTTGGGCCAACTCCAGCATATAGAAACCCAATTAAGAGAGGGGACTTACGACTGGGAATCACTCAGCCAAAATGAAGAGATGGAAGGGCTTTTTTCCCTAGTCCTACCCGCCTTCTTCTTCAAAGATCAGATGGGATTTGTCAAAAAACCCTTTGAAAACTTTGCCTTCAAATTTCAAACGGAAGCCTTTCAAAAAGTCCTCTCCGACCCACGCTGGGAGCTCAAAATAGATACTGAGGATTTCATAAAGCCAAGTGCAAGAGACATTTTAATTGCTGGATCCTTGGTATTGAATCGGTTCTATGGTCAGGAAATTGAATTCTTCGCAGCAGAACATATGGTCATTCGGGATCGTGAGACCAAAATGGAGCGACACTATAAATTTGAGGTTCAGCTTGAGTTTCTGGAAGTCAAGGCATTGCAGCCCCTCAAAGAATTGAGTAGGGAAAAGGTCCACGAACTACTCAATAACCTTCAAGACGAAGAATTATGGTTGCGCTATATTCCGCCTGAAAATTTTGTATTTGAGGGCTTTATTTTGGGCTTCTTGAGGGATGTGACGAAGGAAGAGATTCTTTCTAGCATCAAGGAAATGGCTGCAAATGAGACTGCACGGGGTAATTTTGAAGAAGATCTGGACTATTTTGAGGTGTTGGGCCGATCATTTTTGCAAATGCCAGACCTTCGCTTGGGGGTTTTACAAATTGAAGAGGGACCCTGGATAGAAACTATCAGTTGGTGTCTCCTTCGCACCCATGATGAAGCTGTGGTAAGACCCTCTCTTGAAGATCCCCAGAGTAGCTATGGTGAAGTTTTACATACAGGAATTCCCCAATTGGTAAGAGACCTCCAAGCAGAATCCTATAATTCCCCCATTGAACTAGCGCTTAAGGAGCAAGGAGTATCGAGCCTCCTCTTGTGCCCACTGAGGAATGGAGAAGGAGAAGTTGTGGGTATCCTTGAATTTGGTTCCCCAGAACCCTATAGATTTACACAGCTTACCCTCTTACAGCTAGAAGACTTCATTGGCATAATGGAAATGGGAACCAACAAGTTTCTTCAAGAAATGAATAACTCAGTCCGTCTGACCATACAGCAAGAATTCACCTCTATTCACCCCAGTGTGGAATGGAAATTCCGGGAAGTAGCGAGCAAGTACTACTGGGAACACATATTGGAAAAGCGGCAAAGCAGCCCAGATCCCATTGTGTTCAAACAAGTGTTTCCCCTTTACGGCCAGGCGGATATTGTAGGTTCCTCCAAAAAGCGCAATGCTTCTATACAAGCAGATTTGGTAGACAATCTCGAACGCCTGCACCAAGTCCTGATAGCGTGCAAAGAAAGGTTGGCTTTTCATTTACTAGATGTATATGCCAAGAAGGTGCAAAACAAACTAGAGGGCCTGAAGCAGTCTTTCGCTTCTACCGACGAATCTGTTGTGGTAGAGTTACTTACCCTAGAAATACATCCCCTACTCCGCAAATTGAGCAAACGCTTCGATCAACTCCCCCATGAGCAACTTAACGCCTATTTCAACTACCTAGATCCAGATTTGGACATTGTATACCGGCAAAGAAAGGCCTATGAGGACAGTGTGACCCTCCTCAACCAGACCATTAGCTATTACCTCCTCCAGGAAGAAGAAAAGATGCAAAAGATTCTGCCCCACTACTTTGAAAAATTTCAAACAGATGGAGTCGAGTATAACCTTTACCTCGGTCAAGCTTTACTTGAGAAGGGAGAATTCGATGCCTTTTACTTACGCGACTTCCGCCTCTGGCAGTTAGTGGTCATGTGTGAAATCACTCGACTCGTACAAAGGGAATCACAGTACTTCCCCGTTCGCCTTACTACGGCCCAGTTGGTCTTTGTCTTCAACAGCTCCTTGAGTATTCGCTTCCGCATGGATGAAAAGCAGTTTGACATCGACGGTGCCTACAACGTCCGCTACGAAATTCTCAAAAAGCGGATTGATAAAGCTTATGTCAAAGGGACTGATGAACGCCTAACCCAGGCGGGCAAAATTGCCATCGTGTGGTTGCAGGAAAAGGATCGACAAGAGTATCAGGAATACCTGGAGTATTTGGTTGCTAAGGGATATATCAACCCTGAAATTGAATACCTGGATTTGGAAAGAATGCAGGGGGTTGAAGGCTTGAAGGCGATGCGGGTAGAGGTGAGGGGGGGATGATAGTTGAAAGAACAAGCAAGACTTTCGCATTCACTACCGGCCTTGCTTGTTAGGTTTTTATTTGGCTCTTCCCGAGAAGAACACAGGACTAACCTTGGGCTTTAAACTGCAAATACTTGCCATGGATACCCTTCATACCGCCGTGACGGCATAAATTCTGATCAGTCAAAAACACTGGGAGAGACGAAACCCGTTGTTGTTGTTCCTGTTGTTAGGATTGTTGTTGTTGCGGTCGAGAACACCACTGTTGTTATCGTTGTTGTTCCAGGAGCCGCCACGCAAAACGGTCATCTTCAACTAAGGTTAATCCTTTTTCATGAGAAAGATAGTGATAAATCTGCTTCCGTAAGAGAAATGTATCCGCCTGTTTCGCATGCCCCAACCAAGAATTAAGTTTACTTTCTACCTGGTCTACGTTTAATTCTCCTGCTCTGTATGCCTGCATCATCTCTTCCAGCCTACGCCTAAAACGTTGTACATTTTCACGCTTGAGCCTTCGGTGAGTGGTGAAGACGCGCTGACCTAGAAAAGTAATTCCATCCTTTGTGGCAGATATTTGGGACTTATAGGGATGAATTAGGAGACGACATTGTTGAAATAAGAAAGCTTCTATTTTGCCTTTAATTTCATGCAGACTTCGCTTCTCTTCATGGAAAAGGACAAAGTCATCTACATAACGCACATACCCTTTTATCTGTAATTTCTCCTTTACAAAATGGTCAAAAGGAGAAAGATAGAGATTGGCAAAAAACTGACTGGTAAGGTTACCCATGGGTAAGCCTTTTGCTCTTTCGATGGGGCTGAACAAGTCATCTCCTTCAAAGTAACAGGGAACTACTTCTTGCCGATTCGAGTTATCGATTATCCTATCGATTAACAGAAGAGTATGCTGGCATTTTACTTTGCGGCGAATGATTTTCTTGAGGATAGCATGGTCTATACTCGGAAAGTACTTCCTGATATCAGCTTTCAATACATAGGGATATTTCCTAAGAAACTGTTGACACCTTTTAATTCCTGCATGGGTTCCCTTACCCTTTCGATTGGCATAAGTATCAAAAATGAGGGTAGGTTCAAAAATGGGTTCTATGAGGTTACAGATAGCGTGATGGACTACCCGGTCCCGAAAGGAAGCCGCACTTATCATTCTTTCTTTGGGTTCAAAGATTTTGAAGGTAGTGTATGACCCAGGTTGATAGACATTGGATGTTAGTTCTTGATGCAGGCGAGCCAACTCCCATTCCAGATTCACCTCAAAGCTACACCTGGCCGATGTCAAGGCTTTTCTTTTCTTAGCTTTGTAAAATGCTTCCCGCAGATTTGGGAGAGAGCAAATAGATTCAAATATATTATTTATCCGTTTCACAAATATGAGTGATCAACCTGTTGTAATTGTAAAAGCACATGCCTTGATTAAAGCCATCATCCCGGCCACAGCTCATTTTCCCCGGCACCAGAAACACATACTAGGCAAAAGACTTGAGGAAAAAGCCCTGGATTTACTCGACCTGCTGCTAGAGGCCTACTATGGGGCGCAAAAGTCCAAAAAATCAACCCTCTACAGAGCCAACCTTGCTGTAGAAAAACTCCGACACCTCATCCGACTGACTTTTGAGCTAACTTACATAAATTCCAAGAAACTGGACCAACTTATGGCCTACCTACTGGAAATTGGCCGAATGATTGGTGGATGGATCAAAAGTTTGAAGTAAAAAAATGATGCGCTCCGCGCATAAAAAAGAAAAAAGGCTAAGGGTAAAAAGTCAAAGGCCCTGGGAGAGACGAAACCCGCTGCCGTAGTTCCTGCCGTTGGGATCGTAGTTGAGGCGGACGAGAACACCACCGCCGCCACCGTCGCTGAGCCAGGAGCCGCCACGCAAAACGCGATATCGGCCCTCGTTTGTTCTAGGATCCGTATAACTTCCCGGGTGAAAGTCTGATTCTTCAGTATAGAGGAATATATAGTTTGAACCATCCCAGCACCACTCCCAGACATTGCCACTCATATCATAGAGGCCCAAGCTGTTAGAATCTTTTTGCGCTACAGGGTGAGTACGGCCAAAAGGAGGCTTAAGGTCCACATTGCCTGAATACCAAGCAACTTGCCCAATAGAATTACTACCACTGTACTCAAAGGGATCTTGATTCTCCCCTCCCTTAGCAGCATATTCCCATTCCGCTTCAGTAGGTAGGCGATACCCTGCAACTTCCCAATTGGGAATGCTAGTCCAGTGAAACGAGGTATCTCCATACATATCATTAGGGTCCTTTGGAATCGAATCCAATTGATATACCTTTTCTATTCCCATTCGCTCACTCAGCCAATTGGCATAGGCAATGGCATCGTACCATGATACATTGACCATAGGGGTATTTCCCATCCAATCCTTCCCCCATGCTGAGGGTTTAGATTCTTCAAATAAGGTATCCCTTCCTGTCGCCTTAGCAAATAGTTGGTATTGCCAAACAGTAGTTTCCGTTTTGGCCATCTTGAAATCAGATAGGGTGACCCGTATTGCACTATCTGGGGAAAGGTTCTTATCCAAACTTCCCAGATTAAAGGTACCTCCCTTTACCTCCACCATTTCTGGGAAATAGCGGTTCATGAGGGT
>JBCCTX010000226.1:0-12787 GCA_039197765.1 Bacteroidota bacterium | reverse complement strand
CGTATTCTCTTCAGACTGCAGATAGAGTTGATCCCCTTTCATGTAAAGTGTATAGAGATAGTTGGAGGTCTTGTAGGTACCCACCCATTTCTCGAAGGATTGGGGTTGGTATTTGGGGCTATTTCGAAAGGCTATGTGAGCAAGATAGTCTTCAACAATTGGGTGGGTCGGATACTGCTTCTGAGCAGATTCTAGGAAGGTTTTAGCTGCAGCTAGCTTACCCACCATAAGCGCGTCTATTCCTTGCTGGATATCTGGACTAATTTTATATAGCGTGAAGTTATCTACAGGTCCATCTTGGCAGTACACTTTCTCAATATAGCCCAACTCGTTGGCTACAAACTGGAAGCCCAGGCCCCAGGGAGAGATATATTGATGGGTACTTAAGGGATAAAGGGAAGTCCGGGACTGATTTTTAACTTGTGAATAGAGCTTCCCATTCTGTTCGAGTATTTGAACTTCAAATTTGCTAAAGGGGGTTCGGTACCACCCATCAAACTCTTGGTATAAGGCTTCATTCACCAAGTGGCTGGAATCTTGCATAAAGTCTACATGACTTAGCATAAGAGGAATTACATAATTGTCAGGGGCTAATAATGCCATTTTATCATAACTCTCCCGTGCTTTTTCCCAGTTTCCTAAATTTATCTGGAATTCTCCTAAGGAGAAATGGACTTGGGGAATATTGGGGTTTGCTTTCATAAACTCCTCGGCACGCCTGATACCCTCTTGCTCTCGGTTGAGAAAAATGAGACATGAAGCTTCTTTATCGGCCTCAGCGAAGGGTTCACCAAAGATTTTCTGATAATTCCTGATTTTTTCTAAAGCTGCTTCATAGTGGTTTTGCAACATATATTCGCCAATCAGGTCAAATTGGTAAATGGAATTCCTAGGATAAAGCTGGGCCATCATCTCCGTGAGCTTGAGTGCCTTTTCCGGTTCACCCTTGATCCGATAGTTCATCCGCCGAATATCTGCTTCAAATATTCCAGGCATTCGGCTTCTGTAACGCATGGCCTGGTCTATATGGTAATTTGCCCGAAGGACACTGCGTTGATACAAGTGGTGATTTCTTCCTAAGAGGTAATGAGCCCAGGCAAAGGTGGAATCCTGTTCAAGAACTTCAGATAAGGCTTTAAATCCGAGGTTTCTGTTCTGATTACTTATAAGTAGGGCCTTACAGAAGGATTCATAGGTTTTGAGGTTGGAGGTAAGGTATTGATCCAAGGGAAGATCCTTTACCTCTTGCAAGTGGGCTTCAGGTATGCCAAGAATTAACTTTGCATCCCGACTTACACTATCTAGTAAGGGGAATAACTCTTTCCCAGAGTAGGACATCTTGTAGGCGAGTTGCCCATTGGAAGATTCATAGAAAGAGAGGGTGAGTTGAATTTCATTTTCTGTATCTACTTCATATTCTCCCATTAATACATAGGCTAGCTCTTCTCTTTCAGCTTCTTCTAGGTATTCATTAAAGGGCTTCAGGCGATCAGATTCGTAGTAGGTATGCCATATATATGGATCTTGGTCCCATTCCATTTCAAGTCCATAGGGTATACCCATGGATAGCCATTGGTTAGCGCTGTCTGGCTGAGTCTGGCGAAAGGGAGCCATGATGAAGGTTTTCATGTCTTCAAATAGAATGGCTTTTTGCTCCAGGATATTCCCATTTTCATCCTCAACGGTAATCGTATCTTGAGAAGCCTGCACACTTTGTTGCAGGAAAGGAGAATAAATAATAGGTGCCAAGAGTAGAAATAGGAGAAATCCTCCAACAAATTTTGCCCAGACAGGGATACGTTGAAAGAATGTTTTGGGGGAAGTAGCTGAAACCCGCTTTTC
The DNA here is from genome assembly GCA_039197765.1 of Bacteroidota bacterium. Taxonomy (GTDB): domain Bacteria; phylum Bacteroidota; class Bacteroidia; order J057; family J057; genus JBCCTX01. The sequence goes on along the minus strand of JBCCTX010000226.1, from coordinate 10,945 downwards.
GAATTTCCCAGAAAGTTGCTCGGGATTGGGAACTTCCAAGCCCTTGTGTGCTAGCGCATAAACTTGGATGGGCGACTGTACATTCTTGAATGTAAATATACCCATGGACTGAACAGGGAGGGACAGCTGGTTCTTTATGTAGTCATAGACTTTTTCGGATATCATGATACTACCTGGTACAGCCAGGGATTCTATCCGGGAGGCTACATTTACCCCATCCCCAATTGCTTCTTCTTCTGTATACACGATGTCGCCAGTGTGAATTCCAATCCGCAAAGGTACAGTCGGTTCTTCTTGCAGCTCCTGCTGAATAGCTACCGCACAATTGGCTGCATCAATAGCACTATCGAATATGCTGAGGGTTCCGTCACCATAATATTGAAGGATCTTTCCATTGAATGCTGCATGGGTTCGTTTGAATACCTCGCGATGCCGCTCCCGTGCCGTTAGAGCCCTAGCTTCGTCCTCTTGCATCATAGCAGTGTATCCGGCAATGTCGGTAAACATGATAGCGGCTAATCGTCGGGTTTTTGACATGAGTATTAAATTGGAGAAATCAGTCCTATAAATTAATCAAAATCCTCCGATTCATAAGGGAATGAAAAGATTTCGTACCCATATAATCGGATAATTTACCTAAAATTTCAGACAGACACACCGGGAAGGATACATTGAGCAAAGTAAATATGTCTATGAGAGAGTAATGGAACAGTTTGTGTTCTACAAAGCTGTAAATCTGGGAAAACGGATATGGCTTCTTGAAAGAAATCCTTCTTGGTAGTTGTTTTAGGGGAGTTTTGATGACTGCCCCGGGGGGTAAGGGGTTCGATCCACACGTATGTAAATATCACAAGCACATACCTGTAAAAAGCCTAATTAGCAAGGTACAACCTATTTACCCATTTTAAAAGAAATTAGGGATTTTGCCTGTATTGACGTACCTTTATCAAATTGGGTATCTAACGAATTTGGGATTTTTGAAACTAAACAATTTTTAACAGAAAAAATATAGTACGGAATGGGGAGATCAAAAGAGACATTTAATAAAAAAGAAGTAAGAAAGAAAAAAGAGAAAAGAAGAAAAGAAAAAGAGGCCAAGCGATTGGCCAAGAAAGACCTTGAAAAAAAATCCAGTCTTGAAGATATGATTGCCTATGTAGATGAGTTTGGCAACTTATCAGCTGCCCCCCCAGACCCCTCCCAAAAAACAGAAGTAGATATAGAAGATATAGAGATCGGTGTTCCCAAACAGCGAGACGATGACATGGATGATGGCGTGCGTAAAGGAGTTGTGACATTTTTCAACGAATCCAAAGGATATGGATTCATCCGAGATGCAAGGTCACAAGAAAGCATATTCGTTCATGTAAATAATGCCATAGATGAAATTCAAGAACGAAGCAAAGTTGTTTTTGAGGTTGAGATGGGGCCCAAAGGCCCAAGTGCGATTAAGGTCAAATTGGCAGATTAAAAAAAAGAGATGTGAAAGCTCACATCTCTTGTAAATTCTCGATAATTAAGAGGTATTTTACGCCCCTCCTAGTATCTTTTATTGTATCCTCCTCCTCCTCCGCGGTATCCGCCTCCCCCTCTACGGTCATCTCTTCTCTCCCGTGGTTCTGCCTTTTTAACTACAATGGTTCTTCCGTCCATATTAGTTTCGTTTAAGGCGTTGATCGCTTCCTGGGCTTCGTCGTCATTTGGCATTTCTACAAAGCCAAATCCTTTCGACTTGCCAGTGAATTTGTCGGTAATGATTTTAACAGAATCTACTGCGCCGAACTCTCTAAAGGCCTCCTCCAAATCAGCCTCAATGGTGTCAAAGTTTAATCTTGCTACAAAAATGTTCATAAAAAATGTGTAAAATAAAAACAGAGCCTTACAGACCTGTTATCCTGTAAGGGACAATAAATGTACGGCTATAATTTGGATTTAGTTCCTTTTGTAGGGCAAAATTTAGGAAAAAGATAAATTTTCACCGAAACTGTCTTGTATTTGTCTTATTTTCAAAAAAAATAGGCCTAAAGCTTCACTTTTTCATTGCTCAATGCTGAAAGTATGTCGCAAGAAAAACCCCAGCTTCGTCGATATTATATCACAAACTTCCTCAGCCAGTTCCACCCCTTTACCTTTTGGTCAGCTTTCCGACAGTTCTGGGGCCATGTTCACATTCGATTGCGCTACTCCTCAGGCCTCCCCGATAAGGATACCTATACCTCAAATATTTCCTATGCTCTTCCCTTTGAAGGTGCTTGGATGGTAGTAAATGGGGGCTCAAATCAAGAAAATTCCCATTCCTGGGATATTTTGACCCAGCGTTATGCGTATGATTTTTTTCAAGTAGACGAAAGCGAGGAGAGTTTCTCGGCCGAGGGAAAGCATTTAACAGATTATTATTGCTTTGAAACCCCTGTTTTAAGCCCTGCAGCTGGAACGGTCGTCCAGGTTCGCGACGGAGTGAGGGATTATAAAGGGGTCGGGGACTATTCGATAGACTGGCGAACCAAAGACTTTCGGGGTAATTTTGTTGTCATTCAACACGGTGAAGAAGAGTTTAGTTTTCTAGCCCATTTGAAGAAAAATAGCCTCATGGTGACGGAGGGAGACCTAGTTCAAAAGGGTCAGCTAATTGGATTATGTGGAAATTCTGGTCATTCCACAGAGCCTCATATTCATTTTCACCTTCAAGATCGAAAAGATTTTTGGACGGCTATGGGACTGCCTATACGATTTGAAACGTTCTACGTGAAGTCTTCTCTAGGAAATATCGAGAAAACGAAGACATTCATAGAGCGGGGGCAGCAAGTAGGGAATACCTTAGGGGTTGAACAAAATGGTGAATAAAAAACTGGGGCTTTGGGCGAGTACTTCTCTGGTTGCAGGGAATATGATTGGCTCAGGTATCTTTCTACTCCCTGCCTCTCTAGCCGCTTTTGGAGGAATAAGTGTTATAGGATGGCTTATTTCTGCTATGGGAGCCCTTATGCTGGCCCGAATATTTGGCTACTTGAGCCGTAAACTCCCACAGGTGAGTGGTGGTCCTTACGCATATACTCAACATAGCTTAGGAGAATTTCCAGGTTTTTGGGTTGCCTGGGGGTACTGGATTTCCATATGGAGTACAAATGCAGCAATAGCCGTAGCGCTTGTCGGATATGTATCTGTTTTCTATCCGCCTATTGCGGAGCGGCCTGAATGGAGTATTTCTACAGGATTGGTATGTGTCTGGTTCCTCACCTGGGTGAATACCCGACCCATTCGGGTCGTAGGACGGGTTCAACTTATAAGCACCTTGTTGAAAATTCTTCCGATCCTGGCTATAGGAATTTGGGGGATCTTTTACATAGATCCTCATCACTTTACTCCATTCAATCGAAGCGATAATTCCCACTTCTCAGCTATCCTTACCACAACCATGCTTACCCTGTTCGCATTTCTAGGAATGGAAAGTGCTACTGTTCCAAGTGCTTCAGTAAAGAATCCTGCGCGTACAATTCCCCGAGCTACTTTGATAGGCACTCTGTTAGCTACCTTTGTATATATCCTCGGTTCGACAGCAGTGATGGGGATTCTTCCGCCAGAGAAGCTGGCTCAATCGCGTGCGCCTTTTGCAGATGCTGCAGCTTTGTTTTGGGGAAATACCTTTGCAACCTATCTCGTCGCGCTAGGTGGGATAATTGCGACTTTTGGCGCCCTCAACGGTTGGATTTTAATCCAGGGCCAAATCCCGATGGTTGCTGCTCAAGACCAGCTTTTCCCCCAGATTTTTAGCAAGAAAAACAAACATGGTGCGCCTGCATGGGGAATTTTCCTATCCAGTATTTTGGTTTCGCTTCTCATGAGTCTCAATTATTCGAAAAGCTTAGTTGGAGCCTTTACATTTATGATGACTCTCTCTACTCTTTCCGTTATTACTCCTTATGTATTTTCTACGGCAAGTTTTGCGCTTTTATCCTTTCGGGAGACGAGAAGCGTTCAGTCCCCCAATCTGCTCCTTGCGCTCTGTTGCTTTGTTTTTTTGGTAGGGATCATCATTGGCTGCGGCCAGGAAGTAGTTTTTTGGGGATTTGTATTGTTAGTATTGGGAATTCCGTTTTATGTAGGGATGAAGCGAGTAGAGGGGTAAGGGATAGGTAGTAGGTAGGAGGTTGTAAGGAGAAAGTAGGGGGTTTTAGGTATGAGGTAATAGATAGGTATGGGGAGACAGGTCTTGAGTAAGTTTGAAAGGGATGAGAGACTTTAGGGGGATGGCGGTCTTTGGTACCTGTAATCACATTCTTTCATGTAGAAATTGCTGAGTCTTTGTGTCTTCTATTACAGTAGCAAATGAACGATAGCTTGTAAACGTGCGGGATATGAATAAGAAGTTCTACATAAATCCGGATATCCATCAAGCTGAGACCCTTCCAGCTGATTTTTATCGAGATCCAGAAGTATTTGATGCACTGAAAGAGCGGATTTTTCTCAAATCTTGGCATTGGGTAGGACATGAGAACCTCCTCCCTCTTTCTGGTAGTGTATATCCCTTTACTTTGCTTTCGAATTACCTGGAAGAACCCTTGATTCTGGTAAGAGACCCACAGAACCAACTTCATTGCTTGAGTAACGTGTGTACCCATCGAGGCAATATACTCGTTCATGCCCCCTGTCAAGTGAACAAACTCTTGTGTCGTTACCATGGGCGTAAGTTTGACCTTAAGGGTCATTTTCACTTTATGCCTGAATTTAGAGGAGCCAAAGACTTCCCCCGACCCTGTGATGATCTTCCGAGTTTCCCTATTGTGCAGTGGGGCTCCTTTCTATTCGCAAGCTTAGCACCTAGCTTTGAGATAAAGAGCGTATTTGAAAAAATGGATGAATACGTAGGTTTCCTGCCATTGGCTGAATTTACGCCTCAGCCTTACCTCAACAAGGACTACCTCGTCAACTGCCATTGGGCACTGTATTGTGATAATTATTTGGAGGGATTTCACATTCCTTTTGTCCATTCAGACCTGAATGCTGTGTTGGACTATGGGGCTTACCGAACGGAAATCTATGACTATATGAATGTCCAAATAGGCTACGCCGAGGGAGGAGAGGAGGTCTTTGACTTACCCAAAGGACATAGAGATTACGGGAGACACGTAGCAGCATATTATTTCTGGATTTTTCCCAATATAATGTTCAATTTTTACCCTTGGGGCCTTTCTATTAATTTGGTCCAGCCAATAAACCAGCAAAAGACCCGGGTTTCGTTCATCTCTTATGTGTATGATGAAAGCAAGCGACACAGTGGTGCAGGGGCCTTGCTGGATAAGGTTGAGCGGGAAGATGAGTTTGTGGTTGAGGGGGTACATAAAGGGCTACACTCTCGCTTTTACCAGACTGGACGTTTCTCTCCTACTAGAGAGCGAGGGGTACATCACTTCCACCAACTATTGGCTAGCTTCGTAAATGAGCGTGCATAGCCTGGACGTGGGAAGTGATATTTTTGTACATTTATTTTCTAATGCCCATACCTTTGAGGGCCATACATGCAAGAGAAGAAAGAACTACTGAAAAATGTAGGAGGCCTTGCCCTAACTACGGGTCTAGCCTTGCTTACCCAACATGCTGGACAGAATAATCTCTTTCTGGGGGTTCTCAATGGGATTGCCGGAAACCTCGCAAGTAACTTTGTAGAAAAAGTTGAATACAACAAGCTTCGCAAACTCTTGCGGGAGAATGATCCTTCAGATCTGAACCACGATCTGGTAAAGCTCATTGCTCAGGCAGTAGAATGGGCGGTTCAAAACATTGAAATCTTATACAAGAAAAAGCTCACGGACAATAGCCAAGTTGAGGCACTAAAACAGCATACAAAAAAAATTCTGAAAGAACTTGGAGTTCTCAGCGCTGTGTTAGCCGAATATTCCGGCTCAATTTATCAAGAAATAGAAGCGGCTCAATCTCCAGAAGAGTTGCTCCGGCGTTTTGATCTACAAGTGGCAGACTTCCCCATTATCAAAGACTCGGAACCCTATCCTTCCTTCTTCAAAGACCAGTTTATCCCCAATTTACAGCTTTGTTTCAGCGAACTGCTCAAACAAGAGCGAAATCGTCCTGCCTATATCGCGTATCAGCGCGAGGTGTACAGCAACCTCAATGGAAGCATTCAGGAGCTCATCCTCCAAAATAATCGGTTATTGGCGCAGGTCAAGGAAAAAGATGCACGCAAAGCCTACCAGGAAGAGAACGGGGCTTTAGCGCAAATGCTGGACCATATTTCCCAAACAAACTTAGCGCAAATCCAACCAGAATTTGAGCAAAGTTTTGTAAGTAGCCTCGCTCACTTGGAGCATAAGACAGATTTACTATTGGGACATACCCAGTGGATACAGGAAGATCTCCAGGCTGTCAAAGGGATTACCAAGCGCTTTGATCAAAGCCTCAAAGAAAATTGGATTGAAAAGAACAAAGTCTGGATAGGCGTTCTATTAGTATTGGCGATTGCGTACATAGGCTTTCTGCTGTTTCGGCAGGCAAATCGTCCATTTACCATGAATATCCAAGTGGGCATACCTGATAGTTTACAAATAGATCCGGGTTATCCCATCCTCTCCAGCGAAGCCCGCATTCGGTTTTATTTACCACAAGAGTCCAAAGAAAAGGAAATTACCTTCAATAATGAATTGCTTTTTCCAGCACTTCCCAGTAAGATCGCCGGGCTGAGGATTAGGGTTGAGTTACAGGATAGAAATTGGGAATTACACCCTGACTCCCTCGACCTGAAACCGGGTATAACTCAGCTCTATATCCGACCCAACCAGCGATTGAGCCGGGTGGAGGGTAAGGTGCTTTCAAGAGATGGAAAGATTCTTTTAGAAGGTGTGCGAATCTTGGTTTCAGGGATGGAAACCTTTACGGATATAAATGGTACTTTTTCGCTTGACTTACCTATTGAAAAGCGAAAAAAGCAACACAAAATTCGTCTGGAAAAGGCCGAGTATGAGGTGGTGGAATTAGAATACATTGCGGGTTCGCCAAAAGAAATTCGGCTCAGCCCTTTGTCTCATGAAAATTGAAAGGTGAATTTTTTTTCCCCATACCGAAGGATTTTCCCAAGAAGGTCGTCTATGTAATTCGAAATGGATATATCTGGAAAGAATGATCATCCAGCGATGAGCCTGACACACCCAAGAGCTCTTAGAATTGATCAATACTTTTGCATAGTTGCTAAAAGTAAGTAGGTATAATAGGTCGTACTTCAATGTGCCCTCGGGCGGCTTTCATGCTGGATGAACAAGAATTCAAACAGATGTATAATGAACACGCTGATAGAGTGTATAATGTATGCATAAACTATTTGCACAATACCGAAGAGGCGGAGGAGGCGACCCAGGACGTCTTTGTAAAGGCTTACAACTCGTTTACCAGCTTTCAAGGTCAAGCCAAGGTGAGTACTTGGTTATATCGAATCGCAGTTAACCAGTGCTTAGACCAATTGAAAGCTCGGAAGCGAAAAAAGCGTTTTGCCTATCTGGTATCTATTCTGCCAGGAGAAGAGTCACGTGTGGGAATTCGCGCAGTGAACTTCAATCATCCAGGGGTACAGCTAGAAGATAAGGAAGGGATGGAAAAGATCTATCGATGTATAGAATCTCTTCCAGATCGACAGCAAACAGCTTTGATCCTAAAAACCCTTGAACATCAGTCGGTAAAGGAAATAGCAGAAATTATGGAAATGAGCCCCAAAGCAGTGGAGTCTTTGCTAAGTAGGGCAAAGCAGAACCTCAAAAAGAAACTTCAAAATTAGCAGATTATGGAAGATAATTACCCTTTTGACGATTTGGAGCGCGTAAAGCGAGTAAATGCGCCTCCTTTTCTATACACCCGAATTAAGGCCAAGATACAAGAACAATCAGATCAAGTTTCCTTAATCTCGGTACGCTGGGTCTATGCAGCAGGAGTTGCGGTAATCCTACTGCTTTTGGTTAATGGATTTGCTATTTCTAAACGGCTAAATTCAGATAATAGCGAAGGATACAATCCTTCTACCATTATCGCTTCGATGGAACTTCGTTCCTCAAACTACCTATACGATGAATAAGACTAGGTTTTTATCCATTTTGGTGGTATTTCTACTGGTTTTAAACATAGGGATTCTTGGGTTTTTCCTATTTATTGCGCCTAAACCAGGTCCACCAGGAGGCCCCCCGGGTGGTCCAGGAAATAAAGGGATAAAGAATCAGGTAATTAGGAAACTCCAGCTAGATGACAATCAGGTAGAAGAATATGAGCGTTTGGTGAAGACACATGTAGAAAATATCCGCAATAAAGCCCAAGAGATGGAAGGAACTCGGGCAGGTATTTTTGATGAGCTAGCAAAAGAGGATCCCTTCAAAAAGGATTCCTTGTTAGCGCGGATAGGTACCTTACAAAAAGAGATTGAAACCCTCCATGTTTATCATTTCCAGCGAATAAAAGCAATCTGTCGTCCAGAGCAGTTGCCGGCTTTTAAGGAACTTGTCAGTGATTTGTCTAGAAGATTCCGGGGGGGAGGACCTCCTAGAAGACCCTAGCTTTTAGGTAAAAATTCTTAGGGATTTACCAGGAGAGGGTCTCCAATTTTACTGCCATTGCTTGTCCAAAGATTGAAGTCTAGGTTATTGATGATCGCATTTCCATCCCCATCGACAGGAAGGTATGCATTAAGGGCAGAGGCATTCTGGGCCCACAAATTGTAATCTAGGTTGTTAATGATGCCATCTCCATTATAATCTCCGGCGTATAGTACAAAGCCAGCCAATGTACGTTTCATCTGTTCATTTCCCCGAGCTTGCTCCACTGCACTTGAAAAGTCATATATGGCCAACTCCTCGGTGGCAAGGGACGGTCGATGACTTCGCCCACTAAGTACAGGTAGGTGTCCCCGCGCTCTGATGGCAATCAGGTATTCCTGATCTGGTAAGTCTTCAAATAAAACCCCAGGCTGTCCATCCACATCTAAGACTAGCCCAAAAAAGCTGAGTATAGCAGCCTTGCGGGCTATTACTTCATTGGTTGTAGAATCCCATAGCTCCACTAGTATCCAATCAGACATAAAAGAAGGAATTTCTCCCAGTTGCTCTTGACCCAAATAATTGTAAGGGGCTTCATTAAAGGGTTGATTTTGGGGAATTACTCCTGCTGCATATAGGCGAGTATGCATTCCGTTACTACCAAAATCCAATAATCCTTCTAAAAAAACAGTTACTCCTAAGCGTAAGTCTACAACTACCTCCTCATCTTCTAATAGAAGATTCCCGTCTCTAGGTACACCTTGTGAGGTTGTAGAGTCCCTTACAATTAAATCCGTCTTAGAAATGAGCAGTATCGGAAGGATGAGCAATATTACTAAGGAACCTAATATTTTTTTCACGTAAATGGGATTTTCATTGGTAACAAAATTTTTGTAAATATTCCCAATACTCACGAAGAGAAATAATAAAAAGATAAAAAAATCTTTCTCGTGTTATATTTGTGTGCTTTTTGTACCTAAGGGAAATTTCTCTATTTTCTCTCTGTATGAATAAAGAGCTCCAACCTATCCAAGATATCAAAATCGCAGTTGATGCTGTAGTATTTGGATACAATAGGGAAAATCTACTGATCCTATTAGTCCAACAAAAATTTGGCCCATACAAAGATCAATGGGTTTTACCAGGAGGCTTTGTATTGAATGGTGAATCGCTAAACCAAGCGGTCAATCGAGAACTTCAGGAAGAGGCAGGAATTAAGGTAGATTACCTTGAGCAGCTATATACTTTTGGCGACGAGGTAGGAAGAGATCCACGGGGACAGGTGATTTCCATAGCCTATCTCGCGTTGGTAAATCCACAAAAACTTTATCTCAAAGCTGATACGGATGCACAGGATGCTCAATGGTTTCCCATAAAAAATTTTCCCAGCCTGGGCTTTGATCACACTCAGATTATTGAGAAAGGATTGCAGCGGCTAAAAGCCAAACTTCAGTACCAGCCCATTGGCTTTGACCTACTGGAAGAGGAGTTTCCTTTCTCTGACTTGGAGAATTTATATCAAGTCATTTTAGGCCGGCCGCTAGACCGTAGGAACTTCCGTAAAAAAATGCTCAGCTTTGATATACTTACCGAAACGAATAAGATCCGAAAGGTGGGGAGTGGGAGGCCCGCCAAGCTTTTTCGCTTCAACCGAGAGAAATATAAAGAGAAAGAACAGACAGGGTTTCACTTTGAAATCAAATATGCGTAAAAATTACACAAAATTTTTGGAATAAATAATAGTTGGTGTATATTTGCGTATATATTACGCAAATATGGTATTAAACCTCGATCCTAACTTTGCTCCTTTTCCTGAGAAAACAGCTATTTCCTTTGAGTCCTTTGTGTTTTCAGGGGGAGAACCTCATATCAAGATACATTCTAATCTTGCTCAAGTCCCTCATGTGACTGTGACACATCGCATAAGGTCCTTTACGGATATGGGTTTGCTTTTGCTAGCAGGAGATGCACTCAAGAGAATGCAAGTCCGAGAAGTTTCCGCCTTCCTTCCCTATTTTCCCGCTGCCCGACAAGATCGCGTGATGGTGTCAGGAGAGCCCTTATCTGCAAAGGTCTATGCGGACCTTGCCAATCAAATGGGACTCAGTGAAATTCAAGTTTTCGACCCCCATTCAGAAGTTACTCCTGCACTGCTAAATAATTGCCGAGTATATAGTAACCACCGATTTATCCAGAAAATATGTGCCCAATTACCCCCAAATCTTTTGCTGGTCTCACCAGATGGCGGTGCTTTGAAAAAGGTTTATAAGCTTGCTGCTTCTCTCCAGCAATATAAAGTTGTGGAGTGTTCTAAGCTCCGGGAGGTAAGGACGGGAAAGTTGTCGGGGTTCCAGGTCTATTCAGAGAACCTTGAGGGTTCCCCCTGTCTCATAGTGGATGATATATGTGATGGAGGTGGAACT
>JBCCTX010000225.1:0-12928 GCA_039197765.1 Bacteroidota bacterium | reverse complement strand
CTCGAAAAAGGCTTTAAGTACCTAAGCAAAAGAATTGGGGTAATGAAAGCGTCCATTATCTTCATGTGTACCCTAAAGGGTTTTTATAATCGATTGATTTTTACCGCAGAGCTTTGTGAGGAATACCCCTGTTATCCCCTTAGAAAGGGGATGGGGAGGTACACAGAGAGATCGAATGTATCTTTTTTGGAATTTAACGCTTAATTGCCCTCTTTTTTCTCTTTTAGCTACTCCTTGATCCTCTGTGGTAAAACAAAAAAGTACAAGGAAACTTTAGTTTCATCGGACTTAAAGTATAAATACCGAATCGGTTTTACTACGCTACTTAGATGAAGCTTCGAAGAAGTTTAACGAAAACAAAAATATGAACATGCGTTCCATCCTCCACATGGACCTCGACGCCTTCTTCGTATCTGTCGAGCAGCGAAAAGACGACCGTCTTAAAGGCAAAGCCCTGATCATCGGAGGCACGGGCGACCGAGGAGTCGTATCCTCTTGTAGCTATGAAGCGAGAAGGTTTGGCATACATGCTGCCATGCCTGTTCGCCTAGCGCGGCGCCTCTGTCCGCACGGGATCTTTATCAAAGGCGACTTCGAAGCCTATGAACGCTGTTCGAAACAGGTCACGGAAATTGTCCAGGAATACAGCCCCTTATTTGAAAAAGCTTCTATTGACGAGTTTTATGTAGACCTAACTGGAATGGATCGCTTTTTTGGGTGCTACCAGTACGCCCTGGAACTCCGCAATCGCATTATGCACGAGACTCACCTCCCCATTTCGCTGGGGCTTTCTCAAAATAAGCTCGTAGCAAAAGTGGTAACCAATGAAGTCAAACCCAATGGGTATATGGAACTTCCGGCCCCTCAAGTACAAGCCTTTCTAGCTCCCTTACACGTACAACGCATCCCGATGATCGGCAGACAAACTTCTCGTAGGCTTACCTACCTGGGAGTAAGACAGGTACAGACCCTAAGAGAAATTCCCCTACATATACTTGAGCGCATCTTCGGTAAGCAAGGAACGCTGTTGTACAAAAGCGCCCGAGGGGAAGACGAAAGCCCTATCGTACCTGCGGTAGAACGCAAATCCCTTTCTACCGAAACAACCTTTTCTCAGGACAGCATAGACGTAAAAATGATGCGCAGCCGTATCACGCGTATGGTTGAGCAGCTTTCACACCGCCTTCGCAAGGAGCACAAGCTCACTACCTGTATCACAGTGAAGCTGCGCTATGCCTCGTTTGAAACGATTACGCGACAAAAGCGAATTCCCTACAGTAGCAATGATGAGCTCCTGATCCAGACCGCTTTGGAACTCTTTGACCAGCTCTATCAAAAGCGTATACGTGTGCGCTTGTTAGGCGTCCGCTTTAGTCATCTTGTCGCGGGAGGACATCAAGTAGCCCTTTTCCAAGATATATCCAAACAGACCGATCTATACAGGGCCCTGGACACAATCAAATATAAATATGGGGTAAATAGCCTTGTACGGGGAAGTGAAGCAGAAAAAAAATTGAAAAAGATAAACAAGAAAGAAAAAGGAAATTGACAATAACAAACGGCCCACCTTATTGCAATTGACCCGAAGATTCAATTTCTTAAGTTGAGATGAAACCCTTGTTAAGAAATATCCTCATCGTTGGCCTAGTCCTAGGTACAGCCTGGGCCGTTAGGGGAAAGTTTGGCCACGAACAAGGCGCTGCCTGGGCAGGAGCCATCGGAGCACTTAGTATATTGCTACTTGCCAAAAGAGAAGATTGGAATGCAAAGTTTCTCAAGGCTACCTTAGCAGCAGCCATTGGATGGGGGTTAGGCGGTATGATGAGTTATGGACTGGTTGTGGGATACGGCAAGGGACTAGACTTTGGAAATGTTTACTATGGACTCACCATGCTCTTCGTAATTGGAGGACTTTATGGATATATGGGAGGAGGCTTATTGGGGCTCGCTTTGGCCGACTCTCCTACCCAACCTATCTGTTGGGGCAATTTGGTGAGTGGAATGACCGCTTCCGGAGCCTTGGCCTATTTCTTCCTAGTGATGCAGTGGGAGTGGTTGATGACTCCTCCACGTTCTGAACTTTGGGCAGTCTGTTTGGGAGGTGTACTTTTCCTTACCTGGTTTATGCAACATCATAGGCAAAGCTCAGCTCTCCGTATAGCTACTTTTGCGGGATTAGGCGGAGGTTTCGGCTTTGCCTTTGGCAATTTTCTGAATGTCATGGGGATTGCCTCTGGCATCGAATTCAGCTTCTGGAATGTCATGGAATATTCTCTAGGGTTTTTTGGAGGACTGGGAATGGCTTATGGGACGTTTACTTCAGACTGGAAAGTCACATATGCACAAACCTCACGTACATTCCATCTGACCTCCTGGTTCATATTAGTGATTTTTATTCCCCTAGTAATCTGGGATCAGTCCTTCAACCTGGAGCGTTTAGAACAACTGTATGGAGCCCGTACAAAAGCAGCGTATACCGTTCAGTACAGTGCTATGGGGCTACTGATACTTCAGGCCTTATACACACTTGGGATACTCTTAAGGAAGGAAGAACCCGAGTCGTTTTCCCAGAACGAAATCCATAAATTTTTCTTTGTATTCTTCTCCGTATATATTTTGCTCAGCTTTCTTAAAACAGGAACGCCTATTTACACCCAGCTTCCAGAACAATACCTGTATCTCCTCAATTTGGTAGGTATATTTCTTTTAGTACAGAATAGTAACGCGGCGTTCAATCCTAAAAGCCCAACCTATGGGTGGAGATTGCTATTCGTCTGCCTGGTCCTACTTGCTTTACTCGCGACGATCTTGATTTACAGCCACGGCGAACTTCCCAACACACCTAAGAGATTCGGCCAATAGGCTAGAACCCGGAAAGTCTACCTTGGACTTACACCATAAGATAGACGGATGCCTCTGGACTATTTACCCATTGCCCTCCCCCATTTCCTCCAACATCTGCTTCGCAATAGGATTATTCTGTTCCGAGCTCATCTCCAGTAACTTACGGGCCATCGCCATATCTTTGGAACGCCCCAAGCCCTCCTTGTGCATAATTCCTAGGAAAAGTTGGCCATAAGGATTTCCTTGACGTGCACTCCGCTCAAACCACTCATTGGCTTTTCCATATTCGTCCGCAGACAAATATTTCATCCCTAGTCTACACGCAGCCCAGGCGCTACCTCCATCTGCGAGCTTTATCAAGCTGGGAACAGCTGTCTGACGCAGCCGCTCCAATTCATGAAAATCCCGTAGTTGTCGAGCACTCATTCCTGACCGAGCTGACTGGATCTGAGCAATGATAGTCCTTCCACTCATCGGAATAACTTCTTCCTTATCGGTATCTCTCTCCGGCGTTCGTTCAGGCTGTGCTACCTCTTCCACAACCTCTACTTCAGCAGGCTCCTGCTCCCTAACAGATGGACCTGTATTTCGTGAAAATACCCAAACCAATACGAGGCTCACAAGTAAGATCCCTGCGACCAACCAGGGAATAAAAGAGCCAACAGAGGAGGGTACACGACCTTCTGGTGTATCCGGTTGAGGAAGGGGCTTGGGAGGATCAAACTCAATGGAGGGAGGATTCGGAATATGTGTGGCCCCCTTGGGATAAAAAACGAATTCTCCTCCTTTATCCCCTACACCAAAAATAGGCCTTCCCAAGGGAGTTTGTACGGAATTGTGGATCGTAGCTGTAACAACTTTATTGACCAAGGAAGACATTCGAATTCCTTCCTGCTTATAGCGCAATAGGGTATCGATTAGCTCCTTGGCAAAAGGGCTATTATCTCCCGAGACGCCATCGGGAACAACTTCATTGCGACCAGAAGCCATTACCCATCTGGAGGGATCTCTGTCTAAACGAGAGAAATCGGCCCGCTCTTCTGATATGGACCTCTCACTCACGAATATAGCCCCTGAATAACAGGAGTCTACCAATAAAACCAAATGATGTACCTTCAGGGATTTTATCACCTTGAGGAGGAAGGAATAGGAAATGTAGTCATTGGTTCGTCCATAGCGGGCGTCAACCGGAACCCAATACCCTTCGTCGATATCCGCTTCGTAGTGTCCATGGCCCGAAAAATATATGAGGAGGTTATCTGTGGACTGCATTTTGGGACGCATCTCCTTGAAGATTGCAATAATTCCATCTTCCGTGGCTTCTCCATTGAACAGGGTGTATACATGCTCCGGATCAAAGGAATAGTGCTGGGTTAGGGCGTCAATGACTTCCCGAGCATCGCGGACTGCATTACTCAATTTTCCCACGTGTTCATAGGTATCAATCCCAATAGCAAGCAAGTAGTTGGTCCTCCCGAGGGGCTTCTCAGCTGAATCCGTTGGATCGGGGAGGTTTAGACTTCGGGGGTCAGACATAGGTATGCTTCAAAACCTTAAAGTAATAAACAAGTGCCAATTTCCCCAGTGATGCGTATAAACCAGCATTTCCGTCTGACCCTTTCTTTCACCCACCTAGCAGAGATTCCCGAAACTTATAAGGTGTTTGATGGGTATGTTTTTTGAAAAATTTGGCAAAATTGCTCGGCTCCTCAAATCCACATGCATAAGAGATCTCCTTCACAGATAAAGAAGTAGAAATCAGCTTCCGTTTTGCTTCTAAGATAATGTAGTCATCAATAAATTGCTTAGCAGTCTTCTGCGTAAAAGTCTTACTCACTTCATTGAGCAATTTGTAAGATATGCTCAACTCATTGGCGTAGTCTGAACCATTACGCGTCTGGGAGAAATTGCGCTCCACCAGGGTTCGGAAGGACTGAAATAGCTCGTAATGTCGATTTTGAGAGAAAGTCTGAACAGGCTTAGGAAAGGTACGTTCCAAACGCAACAGATAGAGGGTGAGGATCGCTGCAATCATATTACTTTTGCCAAAAGAGGATTCATTTGCAAGCTCTTCACGAATCTGATCGAGTGTCTCTATACTGAAGGGGACTTGGTGAAATAAAGGGGAACGCACGTGGTAATTGTACAGATGGGACACCAAACGAATTGTATTCTGTGAAAAAAAATCCAGAATAAAGGCTTCTGTAAACACAATGAGATAGCCTTCAAAAGAGAAACTACCGTCAAATGCATGAATTTGCCCCTTGGAAATGACCAATACATCACCTTTCTCAAGGGTATAGGTCTGAAAATCGATGTAGTGTTTTCCCCTTCCTGCAGTAACCACCAAAATCACAAAGAAATCTAACCTATGGGGCTTATTGGGATAGTGATCATTAGGATCGATGCGTTGTGGCAATTCTCTGATATCAACAAGCTCTACAGCCAACTTATTCTGAGGTGTGCGAAAGGATATTTTGGGAATCTTTTCCTGCATAGGACCCTTAAGATACAAGTAAATACAATAGGAATAGTCTTCTCAGTCTCCCATATCTACCTTAATTACGCTCAAATTAACCTTTAGAACTATCTCATCCAGTACTAATTTTACTCCGTAAATCGTACTCACAAAAGACTGTACATAGTATTAAATTGATGACTACAACTCAAAACGAAATGGAAAATCCAAAACTATCCAATGCTAAAAGCTTATATCTCGAAGGTATCAGGGACGGAAATGCACGAGAAGCCGTAACCAAATATACGGGGGACAGATATACCCAACACAGTACAGGGGTTAGAGATGGGATCGAAGGATTTGTAGAATTCTTTGAAGGCTTTATCAAAAGAAACCCAAAAAGAGACATTCAGATCGTTCGAGGCCTAGTAGATGGGCAGTATGTTTTCATCCATGCTTACCAGAATATCAATGATGGGGAAGCAGAATGGGTGACTACTGATTTCTTCGATACAGATGAAAATGACAAGATTATCGAGCATTGGGATGTAATCGCCAAATATTCCCCCAAGACTCCTTCTGGCCATACTTCTGTAGATGGTCCTACCGAGATCACAGACCTAGATAAAACCGAAGAAAATAAAGAGTTGGTGAGAAACCTGATCCAAGATGCCCTGATGCCAGGAGGAAACCCTAATAACCTGGAGCGTTACATTTCCAAAGACACTTATATTCAACACAACCCAGATGTAGCGGATGGGCTAGCGCATTTTCAGAAACTCGCTGCCACTCCTAATCCTCCCTTAACTTATCAGGAAATTGTCCTAATGGTCGGACAAGGAAACTTTGTCGCAACCCTCTGCAAAGCGAATTGGAAGGATGACAAAATAGACCAGGACTATGCGCAAGTAGACCTCTTCCGTATAGAAAACGGTAAAGTTGTCGAACACTGGGATAATGTGGAACCCGTTCCAGAAAATGATGTAAACAGTGGAAAGTTTTAGATAGTCCATGGTTAGATAGTCCATAATCCAAAGCATTCAGTCGTTCCTTTGCCCTTCTATCAAAACTGACTGTGGATTGTGGACCATCAATCATAAAGCCTTTAAACCAACATTCACATTTTTTTAACCCATTTATCTTCCCTGGGCCTAAAAAATTCCCTATACTCACGCCATGTATCAACAATTCGGCGCCAACGTCTCTGAATCTACTGTTACCTTCCAGCTCTTTTTTCCTGACAATCAAATCGATCCTACTCAATACCGCCGGGGAGGAAGTCCCAAAATTAAGGAAATACGTATCCGAGGTAATTTCCAAGCAGCATTGGGCGGAGAAAACTGGGCGTTTGAAACGGCCCCCATTATGCAAAGGCAAGCTCATCCCAAGGGTTGGGTATATGTTTGGTCCAGTGAGCTTCCCGAAGGCTTTTACGAATACAAATACTTTGTAACGTTCGAAAATGAAAGTACGCGTTGGTGTACAGACCCTTATAGTCGGTACAGTAGCAGGGGACAAGATGAAAACTCAGCCTTTGTAATAGGGGGAAATGATGTAATTGTCCAGCCCATTTCAAAGAGACTCCCCTCAAAAGACTGGATCATATACGAGATGATGATCGATGATTTTACCGCAGAATTTCGGGGGGATCAAGCACCAATAGATGCTATTTTTGAAAAGCTAGACCACCTGGAGCAAT
This sequence comes from Bacteroidota bacterium, assembly GCA_039197765.1. Classification (GTDB taxonomy): domain Bacteria; phylum Bacteroidota; class Bacteroidia; order J057; family J057; genus JBCCTX01. Next base: position 5,927 of record JBCCTX010000225.1, on the reverse strand, counting down.
TAGGGATCAATGCCATTGAATTCATGCCTTGGACGGCATGGCCTGGTGGATCATTTAGCTGGGGCTATGATCCCTTTCAATTTTTCTCAGTAGAGTATCGCTATATAAATGATGACTCCACTCCCTGCGATAAACTGTTTAAGCTAAAAACCCTTATCAATGAACTACACGACCGAAACATTCATGTGATCATGGATGGCGTGTTCAATCACGTAAATGCGGGCATTAATCCCAACAGAGGATTTGGGTATAGGTGGTTGTATCAAGATCCCGAGGATTCACCCTTCATCGGAGGCTTTGAACGCGGAGGTTTTTTTGAGGAACTAGACTATGAAAATCTCTGTACACAAGAATTCATTCGGGACGTGTGTATTCACTGGCTGGATGAGTACCAGCTAGATGGAATACGTTTTGACTATACCCTGGGATTTTACCGGGAAAGTGATCCTTCCGTAGGAATTTCCCGTCTGATTTCAGATGTTCAACAACATGTAACCCAGGAAAACAGAACGAACATAGGCCTCTTTGTAGAGCACTTGACGGATAACCGGTATGAAGCCATAGACGATGCCAACCAAATCAATGCTTCAGGGGCGTGGTTTGACCCCTTTATGTTTACGAATTGGCAAGCAGCAAACGGCGTGTTGACACCAGAACTCCTTCGCATCCAGGATGCATCAAGAGACTTTGCACCAGATAAAAGTCCGGTTACCTATACCCAAAACCATGATCACAGTAATATTCTCTCTGTAATGGGTGGCAGATTGCGCTGGTACAAAAGTCAGGCGCCGGCTATTTCGCTACTGACTTCTCCGGGGGCTATTATGCTTCACAATGGTCAAGAATTTGGGGAAGACTACTTTCTCCCCGCCTCGGGTCCCGACCGCGTAATCCCACGCCCCTTACGCTGGGAAGCCTTTAGCGCTGATTTTATTGGAGGACGTTTGTTCGAGGTCTATCAAAGGCTCATAGAAATTCGCAAAGTCCATCCCGCTTTGAGGTCTTCCAACTACTTTCCACATACCAATCATCCCGATGGATATGGCATCTACCCTGATCTGGGCGTGAGTATCTACCATCGATGGGGGCTAGATGAGGTAGGAAATACGGAACGCTTTATCATAGCCCTCAATTACTCCGATACAGATCACTTTCTGGACATTCCTTTCTCTACCAATGGCAACTGGATAGACCTATTAAATCAAGAATCTGTCCGGGTAGAAGCATATCGACTCTTCAATTACCCCATTCCGTCGAATTGGGGGCGAATCTTCTTCCAACTTTCTGAGTAACGAGCCGTTTTAGCTGCGGCTTTAGCCATTAATAGGTACCTAGGCATAATTAACTATAAATTAAATTAGCCAACATCTGTTTTCTTAACACCAAAACAACCTATGGACTACAAATGATAAACTATTAGTCCTGGCATATCCATATCCTTTGGTTTTTCGTTATATACCTATGATCCAACATTTGAGACGTTCCAAACGAGTTTTTCATAATTTCTTTCCCTACTCATTTCCTATTCCCATATCCCTCATACCCTATACCCTTATTCCTTTACTCCTTATCCCATACACACTTATAGCCCAAGGCTCTGGTTATACCCTTAACCTAGATGGAGTAGATGACTTTGCTGATATGGGAGACCAGTTCAACACCATGCAGTTTCCCTTTAGTGTAAGTGCATGGATTTACTGGGAAGGACCCTTAGATGGGTCAAACGCAGAATACGGAATTGTCACAGGGGACGATCATCCGGGAAGAACCATCCTTTTTATTCGTACGGGTGTATACTCGGGGTATACCTTGTTCGTTCGGGGAGACGGAAGCCTCAACATGCGCATTGGAGATGGCGGGAACGTAAGCCCAAACTCCAGACGAGATAAATGGTCTCCAGCAAATATAATCCCCCTCAACCAATGGACACACGTAGCAGGAGTTGTGAGGGGATTGACTGATATGGATCTCTATGTAAATGGAATCAACGTAGGAGGTATATATGATGGAAATGGGGGGAACATGAGCTACAGCGGAAATCCATTAACCATAGGACGATATAGAAAAGATCCGGGTCGGGGAGAAGAATATTTCTTCGATGGCAAAATTGACGAAGTGCGGATTTGGGAGGTAGCAAGAACAGAGGCTGAAATTCGAAGAGATATGTGTCAAAATCTTTTGGGGAATGAAAATGGGCTCATGGGATACTGGAAAATGGATGAAGGTCCAGGTGGAAATCCCCAAGGAAGTGGTCCCAACGCAATTGCAGGAAACCTCATCAACGAAAATCCCAATACAATCTGGGAAGTATCGGCTGCTCCCATAGGCGATCAGAGCGAGCAAGTATATGAAACCAATTGGAATGGAATTGACCTAGACCTGTCTCTAGTGGGAAATGAATTTAGTGTGGATCAAATTCAAGGAAATTTACAAGGGATACACATTTACCTCGTGAATGCCCCACCCAACCAGCTTATAGGAACCCCTCCTGACCAAGCTCCCATCCTTCCGTATTATGGCACATTTATGGCCACGGCTAATAGTGCAGCTTTCAATGGCTCTTATCAGGTAAACCTGAATTATGATCCTAGTACCCTAGGCCCCTGTAATCCCGAGGCTTCGCTTTATTATCGGGATCACAATGCGGATGAGAACTGGGAAGCACTACCTGCCAACAGTACGCCCACTGAACTGACTTTTACGCCCAATACGCAAAGGGGAGAATTTATAATGACCTACGTCCCCTGTATAGATACGCCCGGTTGTAGCTGGGAAGGGATTGCAATCGCCCTTTCAGACTCAAGCACCTGTGAAGGCAGAAACGTGGACTTTTCCCTCTTCATTCCTCCTACTAATACCTCAGATAACTTCTTGGTCAGTTGGGCATGGGACTTCGGAGATGGTACTCAGAGCGATCAACTAGATGCTCAACATTTCTACGATACCGCAGGGGAATATACGATCACCCTTGAACTTACCAATATTGATGGATGCGATACCTCACTTACCCAAAATATAACGATTATACAAGATGTCCTCCCCCAGGTAGCTTTTGAGGGTGATACAGCCGTTTGTTCTGGTGAGCAAGTATCCTTAAATGTAGTTCCTATTGGAAATGCCCAACCTCCTTTTACAGTAGAATGGGACACAGGTGATTCCCTTGTAGCTTCTGTAAATGAAGTACTTACGCAAAGCAAAACCTATCCTGTACGCATTAGCAATAGTTGCCAGACCCTCAATGAGGAGATTTTCGTTGCAGTAAGTCCCTCTTTAGTACCGGAAATTGATGTATCCCCTGTATCCTGCTTTGGAGGAACAAATGGATCGGCTCAAGTTCAGGTATCAGGGGGAATCGCCCCTTACCGAACAGATTGGAATGGATCGGGAAATGCAGAATTCATGGGCGACGAGTGGCTTGTACAAGCAGTCGTTGCAGGGTTTTATGAAGTCAACCTATTCGATTCCTTAGGTTGCCCAACCCCAATTTCCTTTACTATCGAAGAGCCAGCAGCTCCCTTAGTATTAGCCCTCCTATCGACAGAGCCCGATTTTTGTAACGATAGTACAGGAAGCATTTCCTTATCTGCTAGCGGAGGAAATGGCGGATACCAATACCTTTGGGACGATCAAGGGACTAGTGCAGATCCTATGCTCTCCCAGTTAGTTGGAGGGGAGTACCAAGTGAAAGTAATTGACAGTCAAGGATGCGAAGATAGCCTAACGGTCTCGGTTCCTCAGGAAGATGCGCCTGAGCTGGCTGTAAAAACGGTTCCAGGGCTTACAGAGGCAATCCCCTTTGAAGAGGTAGCTAGTACAGGAATCCAGTTTGTTGCCTTGAGTCCCAATGCGGCGCGGATAGAGTGGGACCTGGGCGATAGTACGGTAGTGGAACTTGCGGAGTTCATTCACCTCTATGGAGAACCTGGTACGTATGAGGTCCAAATAAGAGCCTATGCTGATCAGGAAGCTTGCTTTACGGAAAGGCAGCTTAGTCTCACCCTAATTCCTACAGAAACCCTCTTTCTTCCTACTGCATTTAGCCCTAATGGCGATGGAATCAACGATACCTATGTGGCAGTAAGTATGGGTACGCTTTCGACCAAAATGTCTATTTATGACCAGTGGGGTCAATTAATTCTCCAACAAGAAAATGACTTGGTTTGGAATGGGGTCCTGTCCAATGGCAAACAAGCACCAGAAGGGGTATACGTTGTCAAACTTGAAGCGGAATACGATACCTTTCAACATTCACAAACAGCTACTATTACCTTAATTCGCTAGGTAGTGGGAAAGAAACTGCTGTATTTCCTGTACCTAATAAAGCCGTACCGTTAATTCCGCTTTGCCTTGATGCATTTTTTGAGATCGATAGATATCCGGTGTAGAATGAATATAGGTGAGAAAAGGGGTTGCACTGCTCATGTCAACATTATCTGCATAGATAATGGTTCCTTTCTTAAAAAGAGGTTCTAGCTGCTTAAAAAGAGGTAGATAAAGGTCTTTCCAGCCATCTAGAAACAAAAAATCGATCTCCTCATCGAGGTCTGCTAAGGTTTCCAAAGCATCACCTGTCCGTAGTTCTATTACATCGTCTAGCCCTGCTTTTTTGAAATTTTGTAAGGCTACTTCCGATTTGCTTTCAATAATTTCGGTAGTAATCACCTTTCCCCCTATCTGCTTGGCTGCTGCTCCTAAAAACAGCGTTGAAATCCCAAAAGAGGTACCGAATTCTACAATATGCTTACACGAATTTTCGATCAAAAGCTGATAGACAAATTCCCCCTGTTGTTGGGAGATCGGCAGATACACGGACTGTACATCTGAAGGCTGTAAAGGGCGGAAAAATGCCTTGGCAGCCCCTTGAGCCATTCTCAATCCGTCAAATCTTGCCTCTCGGTATAAGGAGCTTATGATAGATTGTATATCTGATTGGATGGAGTAATTAGTCATGTGTTTGTTGTTAAAACCAAATTCTACGAGTCAGTTGATTCACTCACAACAAACTTATGGACTTGACCCTTTTTAATAAAGGTTAAAACGGGAAGGAAATGGGTCAAAATGAGAAAGAAAGTCGATCCAGTATTTTTCTACATGTTACAGGAGTTTTCCCTACAAACTATACTTCAACACGTCTTTCTGAGCCATTTTATACTCTTTGGGGCCTCGGATATCCAACCAGTATTTCTGAATCTGATAAGAAACAATTCGCTTCCCTGCATTCAATAATAGATCTGTAAAATCACTTGATTCCAGGTATTGGTATCTAGGGATCATTTCGAGTAGAGAGCGTTTAAAGAGACACACTCCCCCATTGATAGGAACCTTAATGGCAGGTTGGGGTTTCAAATCTGTAACAATGTTACCTCGCATGCCTAAAATATCGTAATCGATTTCGACAGGATAGGGAACCGTAGCTATCACCATATCCGCGCACTTTTCAGTAAGATGGTGAAACAGCGCGCCAATGTTCAGATTTGTTAGTACACTTCCCGATATAGCTAGGATATAGTCGTTGTAAAACTCTCCCTGAGGGGTCATTCCTTCAAAAGATCCTTTAGTTTTCTCGAACTTCATGAAAGAATAGCTTTTCCGAAATGCAGGAAGCTGGCGAATGTAGTGAGACAGCTCATTTTCCTCATTAGGTAGCCCAATATGAATCCGCTGGATTCTATGGCGACGTAGGAGCTCGAGCGCGTAAGAGATGAGAGGTTTATCTCCAATGCGAAGAAGAGACTTGGGGGTGTCCATAGCCCAAGGCACTTTCTTTGAACCTATACCATCCGCAAGAATTACTGCATCAATAGGTAAAGGGGCCAGGGTCTCATTGGAGGAACTTGGCGTCGTATCACGAGTAGCAAGGAAATCGATTACGGGGGTATGCTGTCTCATTAAAGAGAATTATTTAAATGCTAATATATAAAATAATT
>JBCCTX010000224.1:0-13026 GCA_039197765.1 Bacteroidota bacterium | reverse complement strand
GTTCTACTACCAGTTGTTCTTCGGTTAAAACTACCTGGTTGGAATTGGGTGTGTAGGAAAGGGCAGTCCTGAGATTTCCCAATTCAACTGTACCCCCCAAGTGATAGTCCTGGAAGGGGTATCCTTCTTCTGGAAAGGTTGGGGAAAGAATGAGAACACCAAAAGTTTCTGATTCCTCTACCCAAGCGTCTCGGTAAGAATCCCCATTTCTTCCTGCCCCAGGGATCACCAAAAGTACTGGAGAATGCGTACCAAATTTTTCGGGCAAATGGTAATGGACTGTAATCGTATCTGACTCATGACCTTTCCCACCAGAAGTGAGGTATTTCCCAGAACCCTTTCGAAATTTTATTTCATTCAGTTGTAGGGAAGTCTCCCATTCCAAACTTGCGAGAGAAACCAATTGCATGTGGCAATGCGGACACTTTCCAGGTTCGGAAAAGCTCAGTTTGTCGCATTCCAATCCACATGGAGGGCAAACATATCCTTCTTTTTTGTCCTTACAGGATACTATGATGAGAAATGAGAGTAAGAAAAAGGTGTTTAGCTTCATTTTAGGGAAGTTTTGTAGAGGGTTTACAAAACAGATAGCAATACCTTCCCAAAAGTTGCACTAGACAGCCAATTTTTTAGCGTTTCTTCGTACACCTAAGTCACCTAAACTCTGTATTCTTCCGTGTCCAACCAAAAAGAAAAACCTAGGCTAGGGTGGGCCAAATCCGTTCCATCAAGGCCTTAGTAGCCAGTATCCCTTCATGTTCGCTCAGGCTATCCCCCTCATACTCAATTCCTATATATCCATCGTAATCCGAATCCTTAACCAGTTTCAGCAGGGCGGGATAATCCAACTGAGTCTGATTGCCTTCCGCATCAAAATTGTAAGATTTGGCACTCACCGCTTTTGCATAAGGCAGAAATTCTGCAAGCCCCTGTTCATTCCCATAATTGGTTTCGCAGGGAATCATCGTACTCCCCCACTTAGCGCTTTGGCACCAATTGCCAAAATCTGGAAAGGTACCAAAATTGGGGAGGTTCACCTGCTTAATGACATCGGTGATCAAGGCTGCATTTGAGCTGTAGAGTCCATGATTTTCGATAATCACTTGTATACCTTCATCCCTTGCATAGGAGGCTAGCCTACCCATCCCGTCAGCTAAAGCCGAACGAAAAACTTGCTCATCCTCGGCGCCAAAGGCGTTTACGCGAATGGAATGGCAACCCAATAGCTTAGCGGCATGTACCCATTTGTAATGATTTTCAACCGCCTGAATTCGCTCTTCCTCATTTGATGCTCCCAAATCCCCTTCATTATCTACCATAATCAGTAGGCTTTGTACCCCTTCTTGATCCGCTATGGATTGCATTTCATTCCAGAAGGACTCATTATTTACATGTTCTACATAAAACTGATTGACGTATTCTACGGCTCCAATACCATAGGTCCGCCTTGCCACGGCCGCAAAACGATTGGGGTCTGTCTCCTTTGCCTCAATTTGGCGATGGAGAGACCATTGAGCCAGGGAGATCTTTAAGGTTTTTTCCAAAGGGGTAGAAGTTTCATCCGTTGAGTCGTCCACAGGGGCAGGAGGGCTACATGCGTTGAGAATAGGTAGACTGGACAAAATGGCTGTCTCGTATAAAAACAATCGACGGTTCATACAGGAACAGTTAGTAGATTAGTAGTCAAACGTGAAAAAGCGTACGGAAAATCATATTAATTCCCCAATGGGTTCCATTCGGAAAAATACGGACTCGGAATGGGGGGCATCTTCCATCTCCTCAGTAAGATCTTGGCCAGCCCAGTGTCGGTAGTGTTTCCCCCCCCTCCAATGCCTGCTATCTGTAACATCGTAGATTTTACCCTGATAAGCCACCCAGATCTCCTCGCGATCCTGCCCATTTCTCAGTGCAAGTTGCATACGTGTATAAGTCTCCATAAAGTTCCAGCGCAAACATACTTATGCCAATACTTTCGCATGAACCAGTTGCTGCGCAATTTGAACTGCATTGGTTGCAGCGCCCTTGCGCAGGTTATCCGCTACAATCCATAGGTTCAAGCAATTCTCTTGAGATGCATCTCTACGGATTCGCCCAACAAAAACTTCATTCTTCCCATGAGAGTATTGAGGCGTAGGATACTCCAGTTTATTGGGATTATCCATCACAATGATCCCAGGTGCCTGGGAGAGTTCTTGGCGGATATCCTCCACTTCAAAGGGTCTTTCAAATTCAATATTCACTGCTTCTGAATGACCGCCAACAACAGGAATACGGACAGCAGTAGCCGTAATACGCATCTCTGGTTCTCCCAATATTTTCCGAGTCTCATGAACTAGCTTCATCTCCTCTTTGGTGTAGTCATTTTCCAAGAAAATATCACAGTGCGGGATACAGTTCATATCAATCTGAACCGGATATACTTTTTCTACATCAGGATTACCCGCTCTTTCTCCCTTCAACTGGTCTACTGCGGCCTTACCTGTTCCGGTTACACTTTGGTAAGTAGAAATTACTAAGCGCTTGATCCCATATCGCTTATGCAAAGGGGCTAATGCGACCACCATTTGTATGGTCGAGCAATTGGGGTTTGCTATGATTGTATGCTGGGGAGCAATGGCATCCATATTAACCTCGGGCACGACTAAGGGCACAGAGGCATCCATTCTCCAAGCGGAAGAATTGTCAATCACTATGGTTCCCTTTTCCGCAAACTTGGGGGCAAATTCCTTACTCGTTGATCCGCCTGCCGAGAAAATAGCTACATCTGCAACGGCATCTATCCCTGCCTGCATACCAACAACCGTATAGGGTTTTCCCTTGAAATGTACCTGTTTCCCTACGGAACGAGGAGAAGCTACGGGAATGAGTTCTGAAACGGGGAAATTTACTTCTTCCAATACACGGAGCATTTCTTGACCAACCAGGCCTGTAGCTCCAACTACAGCAACTTTCATAGTATCAACGACTTTAAGTATTTGTGCGAACAAATGTAGGGAAGTTTTTTAACGAAATCGCAAAAATTATTTCGATTTTTTGGCAGATATAAAATGAGGATAATATTTTTTTCACATACTTGTGTCATATTCGTGGTCCTTGGTCCGTAATTGATACTTAAAAATTATTGAAAGGATACTACCGACTACTGACCACCGACTAGACTAATAAACTAAAAACTATGTCCTTAATTCCTATTTATCCCAAAACCCAAGCCCTCATATTTGATTTGGACGGTACCCTTGCAGACACGATGCCGATACATCTAGAGGCTTGGAAAAAAACTGGAGAATTGGAAGGGTTTACCTTTACGGACGAACGGTTTTGGGCCACAGCGGGAGTTCCTTCCTTTAAAATTTTGAAAGACCTTAACAAAGAATTTGGCTTGCACATGGACCCTTGGGGGGTAACAGAAAAAAAAGAGGATATATTTCTGGAGTTGTTGGATAAGGTCCAACCTATTCAACCTGTAGTAGGCTTGGTACATGCCTATCATGGGAAATTGCCTATGGCAGTAGGGACTGGGGGCATCATCAAGATTGCTACCTTTTTATTGGAAACCTTAAACATCGATTCTTTTTTCGAAATTCTGGTTACCTCTGAGGACGTAACCCATTACAAACCCCATCCAGAGACTTTTTTGAAGTGTGCGGAGCATATGGGAATTGCCCCTGAATTTTGTCAGGTTTTCGAGGATGGCGATCCTGGAATTGAGGCTGCTAAGGCAGGAGGCATGCAAGTGACAGATGTAAGAGAGTACGTGTAGGGAATACTAAACGTATACGTTTGCCAGATTTATAACCAGTAAAATATGAAAAAAGCCTACCTCAATTTTACTTTTACCCGTAGGTTCTTACTCCCTCTGCTCTCTTGAAAGTGTCGGTTCAACCCGGTGAGTACATAGATATATCTACCCTTACCTACTTCTGTATCCAAGTAGAAACCGCGATCTGCAGAGACTACCTCTACGAGGTACTGAGGATTCTCCAGTTCCACATTCTGCCTCTTTCCAAAACGATAAATTCCCACATATTTCGAACTAGTAGCCCCCCAATTCAAAATTACCCCTTCAGGGTGGGAAGAGGCGGCTGGGGAGGGTGGAATCTGAGGTGTAACTCCTTCCATCCAAGAGGGATTAGGGGGTAATGCAGGGAAACGGTAAAGGCGATCCTTTAGCCCATCTGCGACTCCCAAGGGATTCTTCAACAGGGCCTTGGCACTAAAGTGTATGCTTCCACCAGGAATGGTCTTACTTCGATCCAATTGAATTTGACTGAAAATTTCCTCTGGATCATCCCATCGCGTATCTGCATTATTACCTACTTTATAAATGGCTTTTCCCAGGTATAATTCTCTCCCAAAGCTATTGCTCATCCACCAATTGAGCAATACATCATAGGATGCAGGAGGATACCCTATACTCCAATACAACTGGGGGGCAACATAATCTACCCATCCCTGCTCCAACCAAGATCGAACATCAGCATACAGATCATCATAGCTCGTCTGCCCCGCACGGGTCTGGGAACCTCGAGCGTCCTTCTGTCGATTCCGCCAGACGCCAAAAGGGCTTATTCCAAACTTCATTTCGGGCTTTAACGCCTGGGTATAATTCCGAAGTGTGCGAACAAACGTGTTGATATTATTCCGACGCCAGTCGGCCTTATTTCGGAAACTTCGACCAAATTGGTAGTAACTCGTCGTATCGGGAAATTCTTCCCCTTGGATTCGATAAGGGTAAAAGTAATCGTCGATATGCAAGCCATCAATGTCATACCGATAGACAATATCTAGAATCACCCGCATTACATAGTCTCTTGCCTCGGGAAGACCAGGATCGATATAGGCTTGGTTTCCATACCGTACGACCCAATCTGGGTGGCGACTCATTACATGGCTTGCGTCTACATAGCGCGTTTTCTCCACATTCATATAGGCTCGGAAGGGATTGACCCAGGCGTGTAGCTCCATTGCACGTGCATGGCACTCTTCTACCATAAATGCCAATGGATCGAAAAACGGATCCGGTCCTTTCCCCTGGACCCCAGTGAGGTATTCCGACCAAGGTTCAAAAGCCGAATAATAAAAAGCATCCCCAGCAGGCCGGACTTGAAAAATAACAGCGTTTAACCCCAATTCTTCTAAATCATCCAGCATTTCCCGCAATTCTGCCTTTTGGTCTTCCACAGACAAGCCCGGACGAGAAGGCCAGTCAATATTGTTTACTGTGGCAATCCAAACCCCACGAAATTCTCGCTTAGGAGATTGGGAAAGCACATGGTGAATTGTAAGTAGTAAGAGAGAAACAAGAAGGTGACGCATGAAAAAATGTATTTTGGTCTGTGGTCTGTGGTCTGTGGTCTGTGGTCAAGACATACTTTGATCTTCACTCAAAGGTTACTTCGGACCAAAGACTGCCAACTATTCATCCTTTAAACTTTCACAAAAATTCGCTTTTTATTCAAGTATCGAATAGGCACCCAAATTACTAAGACAAAACAAATAGCAAAAAATAAGGAAGCTGTATAGGGTCCTAGCCAGGAGAGAAATAGGTTGTCATAGGTCCAACTCCACCAGGATTGGCCAGAGGCAGTTTTAGCATAAATCAAGGTTTTGGCCAATAGACCGGAAGCAACGTAAGCTGTAATTGCATTTGTACCAAAAGCTACAAAAAAAGGAGACCATTTGGTATAGCCTTTTACATCTGCAAACCAGTAACAAATCCCCAAAACATACATAGCGAGACCTCCTGTATAGAGAACATAAGAACTCGTCCATATCTTTTTGTTGATGGGAAAACTCAGGTTCCAAAATAGCCCTAAAAATACACAGGCACTTCCCGCGATGAACAACCAAGCGGTCTTCTCACGTACATCTAGTTGGGTTTGAAGAAGTTGTCCCGTGAGCAATCCTAAAATCCCAGTGCCTACCGCAGGCAAGGTACTCAGGATACCCTCGGGGTCCCAGGTCTTAGCTTGGCTCCATAGATGCGATGAACCTAAAACCGTCCGATCAATCCATGCGCCTAAATTACTTTCCGCTTCAAGAGAAGGGGCTCCCCCTCCCGGAACAGGAACATAATTCATCAAAATCCAGTAAAGCAAGAGGATCAACCCCAATAAAAGCGATTGATTTTTCCAGCCTGGAACATAGAGGTATATAAGTCCACTAAAGAAAAATCCCAGTGCAATTCGTTGCAAAACCCCCGGAATCCGTAAATGGGAGAAATCAAAATAGGGAAAACCCACAACCACGAAAAAAAGAAAAACGCCAATCAACACATAGTCCCAAAGCCGTTGGGTTTTGGAGGAAAAACGAATCAATGCCTTCTCCTGGGAAACAACCTGCCGTATGAACGTGGATAGGATTAACAGTCCTAAAAGGATAAAAAAGAAAATAGACCTTCCACCAACAAGCTCTTCCCTACCTCCAAAAAACGGAAATGCTGCTAGAAATAGTCCCAACCCGAACAAAATAAGTGCCCGTAGGCTCGCCTTGCCCAAGATTGCTGCTTTGCTTCTTCCTTTTGCTAACTGCTTACCAAAGGAGTAGGTAATCGACACACCTACGATAAATAAAAAGAAGGGAAATACAAGGTCTGTAGGCGTACATCCATGCCAATCTGCGTGCAATAAAGGAGAAAATACCGTGTTCCAAGAACCTGGGTCATTTACCAGAATCATTCCTGCCACAGTAAGTCCCCGAAATATATCGAGGGAAAGAAGGCGGTTTGAAGTTGACATGATATTAGTTTAGGGTTGAGAAGTCTCGGGTTCAGGGTTGATTCAATTTACAAAATGTAAAAAAAATGTCTAATGAATTAAGATGTAATGGTCAGGCTAATCCTGAACTATTAGCCCTCAACCCAGACCTCCTATAAAAAATGATACCGAACAAAAGCCTCAATGGCCTCATATTCAGCAAATCCTAGCTGATCATACTTTTTGGCAGTGTTACGATTGCGTTCTTCGGCTCTCTGCCAAAATTCGCGCTTGTCAGTTCCCTGAAATACAGCTCCGTCCTTCTGGGATTGATGCTTAAAGATGCCCAGGCGCTTGCGCATGAGTTCATCTGGGCTCATGGGTACTGCCATTTCTATTTCGTGTATCCCCCACTCATGCCAGGCCCCTCTGTACAGCCAAACCCAACAATCAGATATCCAAGATTCGGATCTCAAGCGATCCAATGCAGCAAATATTGCATCCAGGCACACCTTATGGGTACCATGGGGATCCGCTAAATCCCCCGCAGCATAAATTTGATGGGGCTTTATTTCGCGGATCAAATCCACGATAATTTGAATATCTTCATCTCCTAGTGGTTTTTTCTCAACCATACCCGTCTCGTAAAAAGGGAGGTCCAAGAAATGTGCATTTTCGTCTGGAATCCCTACAAATCGGCAGGTTGCACGGGCCTCTCCACGGCGGATGAGACCTTTGATCTTCCTTACAGAAGATATATCGGGTTGACCAATCTCTTTTTGGTCCAAATAGGTCTTAGCTTCCTCAAAGACCTTCTGAGCTGCCTCATTGTTAATGCCAAATCCGCGATTAAAATCTTGAACGAAGTCGGCAAAACGATATGCCTCATCATCTGCAACCGCAATATTTCCCGATGTTTGGTAGGCAACGTGTACGTCGTGGCCCTGGTCAACCAAGCGAATAAAGGTTCCCCCCATGGAAATGATGTCATCATCGGGATGCGGGCTAAAAATTATCACCCGTTTGGGATAAGGTGCTTTTCGTTCTGGCCTATGGGTGTCATCCGCGTGAGGCTTTCCTCCAGGCCAACCTGTAATCGTATGCTGAAATTTGTTGAATATCTCTATATTCAACTCATAGGCAGATCCATACCTTACAAGTAAACTACTCAACCCATTATCATTGTAATCTTTATCCGTTAATTTTAGAATGGGACGGTCTATTTTGAGGGCGAGACTTACTACAGCTTTCCGAATAGATTCTTCAGTCCAAGTAAAGCCTTCAAATAACCAAGGCAGTTCATATCTCACCAACCCTGTTGCTGCTCCTTCGTCCATCGCAATGACAGCATTGGGGTGGCTCTGTAGGTAACTTGCAGGAATTTTTTCACTTACTTCTCCCTCAACAGCTTGGTGTATAACGGATGCCTTTCCCTCTCCCCAAGCCATAAGTATAATACGCTGAGACTTCATAATGGTACTCACCCCCATCGTAATAGCCTTCCGAGGTACCTTGTTAAGCGAGAAAAAGTCACTCGCAGCCGCAATTCGGGTTTGTTCGTCTAAAGTAATGCGCCGGGTGCGACTGCTTTTACTGGACCCTGGTTCATTAAAACCAATATGCCCGGTCTTTCCTATCCCCAATAATTGCAGATCCAGTCCACCGTAGGACGCTATTTTTGCTTCATAGGCCTCACAATAGGCAGGAATCTGGCTTTCTTCTAAGGTCCCATCAGGAACATTCCAGTTTTCTTCAGGGATATCCACCTGGTCAAACAGATGCTTCCGCATGAAAAAAACATAGCTTTGAAGGGCATCAGGCTCCATGGGATAGTACTCATCGAGGTTAAAAGTCACCACATTGCGGAAACTCAATCCCTCTTCTTTATGCAATCGAACTAATTCTGCATAAGTTTTCTTTGGGGAAGAACCTGTGGCTAGTCCAAGGATAGCCTGTTCTCCAAGCGATTGCTTGTGCAGGACCAAATCAGCAATCTCTCTTGCAATAGCCTTGCTGGCGTCTTCAGAGGAAGCGAATATGGATACGGGAATTTTCTCATACATATTCTGCTCTCCAGGGAGAGAATAGATATGCGTTTGGGTAGTAGACATGAATGGTTAATGGATTAAAGGATCTGTATACCAAGTCTTAGGTAAGGATTTAAAAATTTATGGTCGTGGGGTAAATCCACTACCATCGTATGCAGTTTCTTGATCTCCAATACTTTATAGGGATGAATAGATTCCAATTTTTCCTCAATAATCAAGGCCATAACCTTCTGGGAAGCTTTTACTAGCGCTTTCTTTACCCGAGATTCATCCCAATTATTCTCTGTGATTCCTTCTTTCTGGTGGATACTTCGTGCCCCGATTACTCCCCAATCTGCTCGAATACCCTCTAATGATTCTGTAGCTTCAATGCCCGCCGTAACTTTTTCGTTTTTCAGTAACCTCCCCCCGATAAAGATAACTTCAGCAGAAGGATGTTCGGATAGAATAACCGCCACAGGCAGGCTATTAGTAAAAATGGTTACCTGCAAATCTGAAGGAATTCGTTTGGCGAGCTCTAAATTGGTGGTTCCTCCATCCATTAGAATTACCTGACCGGGTTTGAAAAGCCCCACTGCCTTTTTTGCTAGTAATACCTTGCGTTCTAAGGCAAAAATCTCTCTATCCCTAAAATCATATGGAGGAAAAGCATTCACAACAGCACCTCCGTGAACTTTTCGTATCTTACCTCCATCTGCCAAGTCCCGCAAATCTCTTCGGATCGTGTCTTCAGAAACTTCCAGGGTTTGACTCAACTCAGAAGTAAGCACCTTGTTGTGGATGCGGAGTTCTTCCAGAATAATAAATTGTCGTTCTTCTTTTAACAAAATTGCCTATTTTTGCCGAATATTGCACATTTTAGCACTAAAAAAAGACATTAATGCGGGTTTTTGCAAGATTTAACAGACTTTTTTTCCCTCTGTGGGTAGGTATAACCTTAGGGATATTTGAATTCTCCTCCCTTCAAGGCCAATCACTTCCTGAATTCTTAACAGATACACGCTCGGAGGAATGGGCAGACTCTGTTCTTAATACACTAAACTTAAAGCAGCAAATTGCCCAGTTATACATGGTGGCAGCTTATTCCAACCGTGGACCTGAACATACATATAAGATAAGCACTCTAATTGAAAATTACGAAATTGGGGGCTTAATTTTCTTTCAAGGAGGCCCACACCGTCAAGCTGTTCTGACAAATCACTACCAAAAACTTAGCAAACTCCCTCTCCTACTTGCCATGGATGCTGAATGGGGGGTTGGAATGCGACTGGATAGTGCCCAAAGTTTTCCCTACCAAATTACCCTAGGAGCTATACGGGATAATACGGGAATTTACTACATGGGAGAAGAAATAGCTCGACAATTTAAAAGGTTAGGTATGCACGTCAACTTTGCTCCAGTGCTAGATATCAACAAAACCCCTTCTAATCCCGTGATAAGTTATCGAGCCTTTGGGGAACACAGGGAACTAGTGTATGATAAAGGAGATGCCTATTCCCAAGGTCTTCAAGCAGGAAAGATTTTGGCTACGGGCAAGCACTTTCCGGGTCATGGAGATACCGATACAGATTCACATTATAAGCTTCCCTTGATCCCCTTCGATAAGGCGCGCTTGGACAGCGTCGAATTGTATCCCTTTGCCAAATTATTTAACCAAGGTCTGGGAGGTACAATGATTGCCCACTTGAATATTCCTAGCCTGGTAAACCAGGAAGCTATCCCAAGTACGCTTTCGAAGGATGTCGTAACAGGCCTTCTGAAAGAGGAATTGGGGTACAAGGGGATGATTTTTACAGATGCTATGAATATGAAGGCTATCACCAATGCCTATCCTTCTGGGCAAGCGGACCTCATGGCTTTTAAGGCAGGGAATGATGTATTAGAATACTCTTTAAATATACCCCAAGGAATTGAAACCATCTACCAAGCGGTACGATCTGGGGAAATAGATTCCTCGGAAGTATCTGAACGGTGTAAAAAGGTCTTGCGCTTAAAGGCTTGGTCACATCAACACGTTCCACGGTATGTAGAGTTGGAAAATCTCTACCAAGACCTGCATACGCCTAGGAGTGAATACATCCTAGAAAGATTGGGAAAGGAGGCCATTACGGTACTCAGAAATACGAACGCTCTCCTCCCTCTAAAGCGACTAGACAGCTTAGATGTAGGGGTTATCTCAATCGATCGTTCTAAAAATGATTTTCAACCCATGCTTTCGAATTACTCAAAAGTATCGGGCTATTATCTTTCACCCCAGGCCAATACGGAAGAAATTGATAAAATCAGAGAGATTCTTCCCAGACACAATACATGGATTCTAAGCCTCCATCAGACGGGAAAAAGACCAAATAATACGCAGGGAGTAAACGATGCTGTAAAAGCCTTTTTTCAGGAAATAGCTCCAAAGTGTATCACGGTTGTCTTCCGCAACCCCTATACGTTAAACTATTATCCTGGCGTAGAAAATAGTAAAGCCTTAGTTATGGGGTATGAAAGTACCCCTGCACTAGAAAAGGCTGCAGCTCAGGTAATCTTTGGGGCAGTAGGGGCATCAGGTAGACTACCTGTCACGGTAAATGAACAGTTTCCATTTGGGCAGGGACTAGAAACAGAAGGAGGCATCCGATTGGAATTTGCTTCTCCAGAAGATGTCGGGTGGAAGAGCGAGGCACTACACAAGAGGCTAGACTCTATTGTTGAATCGGGTATAACGGGCAAAGCTTATCCTGGCGCACAATTATTGGTAGCAAAAAAAGGAAAGGTAGTTTTTCACAAGGCCTATGGCTATCACACGTATGATTCCCTTCGCCAAGTTCAACTTGACGATATCTATGATTATGCCTCATTAACCAAGGTAACTGGTCCTCTTCCAAGTTTAATGTATTTGCATGGGGACGGAAAAATTGACCTGGATAAACCTTTTCACACGTATTGGCCAGATTGGAAGAGGGGAAATAAAAAGGGGTTAATTTTTCGAGACGTACTGGCCCATCAAGCCCAATTAAAGGCTTGGATAGCCTATTGGACTACTTCCTTCAAGGGAGATAGCACGTTTAAAAAGCAAACCTTTCGCATGCGGCCAGGCTGGGGCTATACCGTTCCCATAACAGATTATTTGTATCTGCACAAGGACTACAAAGAAAAACAAATCTACAAGCAAATTAGGAAGTCTCCCTTGGAAGAAAAACCAGGATATTTGTATTCAGGACTTAGTTTTTACCTGTACCCTCGAATGATAGAGAACCTGACGGGTACGCCTTATGTGGATTTTACCTACAATACGTTTTACAATCGACTGGGAGCTTATACAATTCGATACAACCCTTCTGAGGAGTATCCCCTCCACCGTATCATTCCCACAGAACGAGACACATTTTTTCGCATGCATCAGATTCATGGAAAAGTCCATGACGAAGGGGCGGTCATGATGGGAGGTGTCTCGGGTAATGCTGGGCTATTCAGTACGAGTTTGGACCTGGCAAAACTTATGCAGATGTACATGAATGAGGGAACATATGGCGGAGAACGCTACCTAAATGAAGAATCTGTCAATGAATTTACCCGATATCAATTTGCCGAAGCAGGGAATCGTCGAGGACTGGGTTTTGACAAACCTCCGTTAACAAACGAAGGAAAGAAAAATGGGTACGTAGCTCCTTCTGCTTCTGAAGAAAGCTTCGGCCATTCGGGGTATACAGGTACCTTTACCTGGGCTGACCCTAAGGAGGAGTTAATCATTGTATTTTTCTCTAATCGCGTATATCCTACTCGAAACGCGCGGAATCTGTATCGGCTCAATATTCGACCGAGCTTGCACCAGGTTCTATATGAGATGGAGTAATGTAGGAAATATGGATATAAAATAAGGCTAACTACTATCCCCCAGCCCCCTTCTCTATCCCACAGGCATCCCGGCAAGGGGGTATATAAGCAGCATAAGGCTAACTGGGCTCCTGACATCCGCTTTACAAGGTGATTAGAGGCTTTAACCCTAAACATAGTTGGAAAAGGTAAACGTGAAATGCCCTATTTCAAAATGACACATCAGATGCGACTAGCTTCCTATTCCCCCTTGCAGCACGGGATTATGTGCCTCGGAGAAGGGGGGCGGGGGATGTAGAGCCGTAATATTGAAATTCCATTTCCCTGCCATACCTGACTATTTGAGTGGATTTGTCCATGACCATCCCCCAGCCCCTTCTCTATCCCACAGGCATCGCGGCAACGGGGTATATAAGCCGTATAAGGCTAACTGAAGCCATACATCCACTTTATAAGGTGAT
>JBCCTX010000223.1:0-13055 GCA_039197765.1 Bacteroidota bacterium | reverse complement strand
TCTCAGCGTCCGTCATAATCAAGTCAGCTAAAGTCTGTGTCGAAATTCGTTCTGGGTTAAAAATTGTTAGATAGTCGGTGGTCCGTAGTCCGTGGTAAAAAAAAAGAGCTAGTTGGATAGTCCTTAGTTCCTCAGCGTCTCTTAGCGTATGCTAAGTCCCTAACATTCCGTGTTCTTCTGTGTCAAAAAGGGTTCCGGGTAGGAGGGGTTTGGTACTCGGTTCCATAGTCCGTCATAAAAAAGTTAGTGTCGAAAAGCGTTCCCCGCGTTCAGAGGTCTACCGAGAATACCGCAGCAACGCTTCAAATAAGTCTGGAATATAGCTTTGGATTACCCTGAGGAAGAGTCTGGACCCATTGTCTCCATTGGTAAAAACCAGAAGCCCCCTTTGGGACTTTGGGAATAACATCACAATGGTTTGTACGCCTCGGTCACTCCCTCCGTGCGTTAGGGCAATTTCCCCATTGGGCAAGCCCGTAATAAGCTCCCAGCCTAGGCCGAAGCCCTTATTCTCCCTTCGTTCAACCTGCATTCGAACCATATCTTCATATACAGCTTCAGAAATTCCAGTTTTTTGGAGAACTGAAACAACAAAACGTCCATAATCCTCCAGCGTTGTAATTAGGTCATCCGCAGCATTTGCGTCTTCTCGCTCCCATACAGAGTAGGTATACCTACCCTCATCATGCCATTGTGCAAAGCGTTCATATCCTAAGTCTTGATCCCAAATGAAGTGGCTTTCACTTATGCCAAGAGGCTGGAATAGCAGTGAGTCAACCAATTTCTCCATGGGCTTGGAAAATCTTTTCTCTAGGGCCTCTCGCAAATACTCATACCCTTCTCCTGAATAGCCATAGCCAGAACCGGGATCAAAGGAGAAACTCAAGGCTTTATCCCTTCTCCAATTTGGAAAGCCTGTCTGGTGACTTAACACATGGCGAGTAGTAAGCAATTCATGGCGAGGATCATCTTTGACATCTGGATCAACCCAGTACTTTGCAAGAGGCTCATCCAGATCCCATGCGCCTGAACTTACAAGGTTCAAGGTAAGCATCGCTACTACGGGTTTGGTAAGCGAAGCAACGTTGAAGCGGGTGTTGAATGGGGCTTTTTGGGTTTTATGAGTGTGTCCTACTACCTTAATTTCGCTTAATTCTCCTCCTTCAATATATCCAACTCCTATTGCCGGCACATTCCATATGGCCAATTCCTCAGTTAGGGAGGTCTCCTCAGAAGTGCTGTCTATGTAGATCGTTTCATAGGAGTACTCCTGATTTCCCCTATCGTTACTATTGAATCGGATATCCCAGGATGTACCATAAGAAGGAGCATAAAAAGTCATGTTACCATTAGGATGGTCTTCAATAAATCGGTACACAATGTCATATCGGTCATTGCGTTCCTCACTCCCATGTGTTACATGAGCGGGAACGATCCCTATCCAGGCCTTTCCCGACAAACTATCAGCTCGGTCAAAGTGGACGGATATCTTTTCGCCCTTTTGGTAAGTAGTTTTATCTAGGTGGAACGTTTGGCTATGGGAATGTATAACTACTCCTATGAGGAAGAAAGTAATCAATAACAACCGCGAAGGTTTCACGAGACAAATGGTATAAGGGGAATGAGGCATCAGGGTTGGACCAGGGATTTTAAGATATAGGTAAAAATACTTTCCGCTCGACCATGGCCATAACCCCTTCCGTATGCACTAGAGGTGGCAGCTACTACAAGGTTTTGATCAGGTACCACATAGAGTTTATTTCCCCCACTCCCAGAAGCATACATATACTTATAAGTTTTTCCGTTGATTTCCTTCTCCCCGAAGTACCAAAAATATCCATAGTGGGTAGCAAGAAAATCAGAAGGCATTTCGAGACGTTTTACTTGTAATTCCTCGATCCACTCAGGAGAAATAATTTGCTTTCCTTCCCACTTACCTTCATTGACGATCAATTGACCCAGTTTGGCAAAATCCAAGGTTGTAAGGTATAAATTCCCCATTGCACCGGTAATATTTTGAGGACCTGTGTACCAGTAATACTCATCAAAATCCAAGGGGTCGAATAGATAGGTTTTTGCAAATTCTGAGAGGTTTTTCCCCGATACGCTTTGCACAATGGCTCCAGTAAGCATGGCACATACATCGTTGTATACCCACCGTTCACCAGGGGTAAAGGCTATGGGAAGGTTCAACGCCAGGTCCAACCAATCCTCGCTCCCAATAAGATGGATCCCATTGCCAGGTGTCTCAATATCGTCAGCGTCTGCATTCATTCCAGATGACATCTGTAGCAAATGTGCAATGGTAATAGATTTATGTGTTTCTGTAAGCGGGATATGTACTTTATGTGATGGGAAAAAACTATAAATGGGTTGATTTACGTCCTCGATTAAGCCTTGGTCAATGGCTATTCCCAATAGCAGTGCGGTCACACTCTTCCCCGCGGAGCGTATATCGTGAATAGTCGCTCGCCAGTAGGTGTAAAAGTATTCTTCCACTACAAGTTTATGGTCTTTGATGACGACTAGTCCTCGAAAATCGGGGTGTTCGCTGCTACGCAAGATACCAAGCCCCTTATTGAGACTATCGACATGCATCCCCACTTCCTCTAAGCTTGCAGGAGGAAGGAGTGACAAAGGCTTTTGGAGTTTTGAAAAGGGATCCGATTGGCTATATCCCTGTAAAGACATGGACAAGAATAGACAAAAGGGAAAAAAAAACTTTTTCATAGTTGTCAGTGTTGGTTTTGGATATAATTTTTTACCCATTCCACCTCTTTGTCCACCCCTCTTTTTAGGTCTTCTGAGGAATATGATATGTTGATATGTGGAGAGAAGCCCTGAGAAAAGCTCCCTTCACAAGGACCTTCAAAAATTTTGTAAGAAACATTGATTCCTATTCCAGAATTTGGAAGTCGGAAGAAAAAACTATCTCCTACCGTTTTGGTTGCCTGCCCCGTCGCTTGTCCAACAGCAGTTCCTATTTCATGACATTTGAATAAGCCTGCGAACATATGCCCACTCGAATAGGTCTTCGGCCCCATTAATAAAAAGCTAGTCCCCTTGTAGGGATACTCAACTGCTTTGGGTTGTTCTCGATAGGATTCAGGTGTTTCTATAAATTCTCCGACTGGACAGGTAAGCACCTCATCATACAAGGGATGACCCTGACGTTCGCGTTTGTACCATTCCATGATAGGCTCACTGATTTTTGCATACATCTTTCCAGGGTAGTAGGGCTCATTGGAAAGATAAGCATATAGTTCATCACCAATCGCAGAAGAACCCCCACCATTTTCACGTATATCAATGATGAGATAAGGGCTTTGCTTTTCCTCCAGGCTGCGAAAAACCTCTTTTGCAAATTGAGTAAAACGAGGCAAATCCCCCATGGCGCGTATAGTGAGTATCCCTATAGAGTCTCCCAAGGCAAAGTCAAACTCGTACATCTGCTTCTTATTTCCTTGCATATCCCCTTGGGAGGATGACTGCTTTTCGATAAACTTTTTCCCAGAAAGGCCACTTACCAGGATTTCTGTTGAGGGTGCTCCTGGCCTTTGGTAGACGATGCGCCAGTATGCATGCCCTCCAAATGAAAGGGCAAACATTTCGCGAAACAGTCGGGTATGGGCATTGTCATATAAAGAGGCTTTTTTGGCATAGTACTGCTGAAAGGCTTGAATCAGGGAATCTGCCGCAATATCGTTGATTGAGACCAGGAAAGCTCCCTTCATAGGCCTTAAAGAATCTTCATAGACATCCTTGATGTAGAATCGGTCTGCTTTGAAGTCTATCTCAATGGGCATATAGGTATTCCCATTTTCGAGCGAAGTCCGAAAATACTGGGATAAATATTCAAATGAGGGATAGGTATGTCCATCTTGAAAGGAAGTGGTATAGGTAGAAATAAGCTGGAAAAATTCTTTAGGATCCATTCCTTCTAAGACAGAAGCTTCAAGTTTCTTGAACAGCTTCTCTTCAGCTTCTTGAGACTGATACAGATAGGGATGAGGATGAATTTCATGAATGCGACTTCGGAGGAATTGGAAGTCCTCCAAGGCTTTTTCTTGAGAGAGCTGGGCATAGCCTGTGAAACCCCTGAA
The DNA here is from genome assembly GCA_039197765.1 of Bacteroidota bacterium. Lineage (GTDB taxonomy): Bacteria > Bacteroidota > Bacteroidia > J057 > J057 > JBCCTX01. The sequence goes on along the minus strand of JBCCTX010000223.1, from coordinate 8,952 downwards.
GAGCAACAAAAAAATCACAAGCAGATAGGCTCGGATATCAGTATGAATGGATAATATTTTCTCCTCCTCTAAAAAGAAAATCCTAAAGGTGGAAAATTTCCTGGGATATAGAACCGATATCTGTAGGCGCGACATAGAAGTAGGTATTTGGGGCTTCTTACCTATAGACTCCTATGTCATAGAAAGGTTGCAGGGAACCTAAAAGAGAGCGAAACCCTAAGATGCTGCCAACTCTGCAAGGAGCTTTTCTTTCAAATCAGTTGGAAAAGGCAGAGCCTTGCGGTGAACTTTGTCAAACAAAACAAGGACAATGCGCATCGTGGAGACCAGTTCATGGGTTTTGCTGAGGTGCATTTGGTGAAAGATGGTGAAAGCCTTATTTCCAATACTTTCTAAAGAGGATTTGACATAAAGGAGATCATCTTCGAATACTTCTTTGAGGTATTTGATGTTTTGCTCCAATACAACGGTCCCGGTATCCGTTTCTCCCCCAATTTCACCTAGGCCCATATGAAGGTCAAACTGACGACCTGCGTGTTCAAACTTGTTGATATAGAACATAACATTCATGTGCCGATTGGAATCGCACTCCCAGGTCATAACAGCACCTTGGTAGGTAATGAGGTTTTTCATGCCCCAAAATTACTTCGGCTGGCAGTGCTTTTCCAAATAATACCCAGCGTTGAAAGCTTTGAGCTCAACGGCCATTTCAAAATCTTCACAAGCCAGGTCTTTGCGTTCAAGTTTTAACCAGCAAATTCCTCGGTCTCGATAGTAATCCCCAATCCGATCTTCTTTTTTGATCGCTTGGGTAAAGTCCTCTATTGCCGTAATGTGGAGTCCTAAACTTCCCTTACTCATCCCTCGATAGTACATGTATTCGGGATTTCGCGGTTCAATATCCAGTGCTTTGCTATAGTCTACGATAGATTCATCCCATAATTTTAGCTTGGCTTTACTCCGGCCTCGGTAGAAGTAAGCTTTGGGGTGTTGGGGATTGATAACCAATGCATAACTGAAAGACTGAATAGCTTCTTCAAAATATTCAAGTTCATACTGGCAAAGCCCTCGATAATAATGAATGTTGGCACTGCGTGGATTAAGCCGAACGGCCTCGTCGTATTGGGTTAAAGCCTGTCCATATTCTCCAAGCTTGGCCAATTCGAAACCTTCACGGCTGTAAGAACTAGCCGATTGACTCATTGCCATAGGGGATGAGCATAGTAAAAGGATTACGATGTAAAGATGCAGCTTCACGGAATCAAAATTTATGCTTCAATATACAAAAATTTATCCAATTATAAGAATTGGATAGTCCTAACTCCTGGGTCGGAAAAGGAGTTCATTTCCGTAAGGGCTTGAGGTACCTGCTCCAACGTGAGGGTATTTCCTAGTAGGGTAGTAAAATTGATTCGTCCTTGCTCCCACAAATTCCAGATATCGGGAAATACATGGGCTTGCATACCATGACTACCCAGGATTTCCAGCTCGTGGGCAATCACCTGACTCATAGGGATGATGGGTTCTGCGTGTACACCAGCCATTAACCCTACTTGAATGTGCTTTCCGCGTTTTCTGAGACATGCAATAGAATTGTAACAGGTTTCCCGACTACCAAGGGCATCAATAGAAACATGTACTCCCCCATCTGTTAGCTCTCGAATTTGTTTCACAACTGATCTGTTAGACGCATGTATACAGATCTCTGCTCCCATCCGTTTCGCAAATTCCAGGGCTTGGGGTTGGATGTCTACAGCGATACTTCTGGCTCCTATAGCATGGGCAATAAGTAAGGCAGATAAGCCAACTCCCCCACACCCATGCACAGCTATCCATTGTCCGGGTCCTAATTTCCCCTGGTGTACTACTGCACGGAAGGAGGTAATAAATCTACATCCCAAACTGGCTGCTTCAGAAAAGGGTAGAGAGTTAGGCAACCTGACTAGATTCTGGTCTGCGTAGTGTATAGATACGAATTCAGCAAAGGAACCCCAGTGGGTAAAGCCGGGTTGGAACTGAAAGTCGCACACTTGTTGGTTTCCCGAAAGGCATTGGGGGCAACTTCCGCACCCACACACAAAGGGTAAAGTAACGCGGTCCCCTATTTTCCAATTTTTTACCCCTTTGCCCACCTCTACAATTTCTCCTGCCAATTCGTGCCCAGGTACATGAGGAACCCGTACATCCGAGTCATGTCCCATCCATCCATGCCAGTCACTACGGCATAAGCCCGTAGCCCTGACCTGAAGAACGACACCTCCTGATGGAGGACTAGGGTCAGGAACTTCTTCAATATAAATCGGTCCTTGGAATTCGCGGTAAATTGCAGCCTTCATAGAGTAAATTTCTGAAATTAATCAGGAAATTTGAAACCGCTATTTGATTTCATCATATACCCCTCAAACCTCAAACCTATCCCCCTCACCTCAAGCCTTCAATAAACCCCACTACGATGTCTACAAACAAATCGGGCTCATTGGACATAGGAGAGTGCCCCGATTCCTCAAATATTACCAAGGTTTTTTGGTTATCTGGAGTACCTAGGTTGTTGTAGGCATCGAGGCCTTGATTCGGTGGGACAACGAAGTCCAATTTTCCCCATAAGAGTAATGAAGGAGTCGTTATGCGCAAGAGTTGATCGCTTAAGGGATTCGCTATGGCTTCGTCGAGAATTTGGGTCTGATTGATTTGTATTCTATTGGTCAGGGCAGTCAACGGATGGTGTTTCCCAAAGAAATAGGAAAGAAGTCCCTTCAGCAATTCGTTGGGATCTTCTTCACCCTCTGCCGTAAGGCCATCAGAAAATGCCAGCTTTTCAGCTTCTATAGCTTGGAGGTTTACCTCGACAAAATCATCCGTGTCGATTACGTTTCCGAGACTGAATCCCTCAACGAATGCCAAGATATCTTCCCATTTTTCCCGACTATCCACGTCGGCTCCGATTTGGGCTCTACTCACTTCTTCCATCAGCTCTAAGGCATCGCGTGTGAGGCTGGGAATATTATGGGCTCCATCTACATCAATCCAACCTCTGACTTTTGCCTGACGCTCCGGATCAAGAAGGTAATAGCTACCCAAATATCCTCCCCAGCTATGTCCTAACAGAAAAATATCTAGGGTTGGGCCATAAAGTTCCTGGAGGAGATCTATCAAAAGATCCAGATCCTCTGCCATGAGTTCGACGCTTACCTCTTTTTCATCAAATGAACCCCGGGAATTGCCAGAGATTCGCTGATCCCAATAGGCTACCCCATATCGTTCTTCCAATTCGGTAGCCATGGTAATAGAAGTTTCATTGTATATCAGGGCATTACCTCCTGGTCCCCCATGAAGGATGATAACCATAACATTGGATATTGTATTCCCTTCTACCCATACAGGCATCTGAGCACCTGCGTGTTCCAGCCAAATGAGATCCCTGCTTTGCTGGTCTGGCTTGGGAGATTCCGGGGTACAAGCGAACGTAAGTAGGAGGAAAATGTGAAGATATGCTTTCATAGACTAAGGTTGAATGGGAGAAACTGTATCCTGAGAAAAGGAATAAATAACCCCTGACTCTAATGCAAGACGCAGTTGAAACCCTGTCCCAAAGGGAACCTCATACAGGCTGTGAAACTTGATATAAATAAATCCCGGGTGGGCTTTTTTTGATTTTAGACTTCTTCCCCACTGGCAAGAAAGGGAAGGCATAATCGCAGTGCCATTACCTCTGATCTTTTCAAAGCCAATTGCACTGGGTCGAAAGGTATTGCCTAGTAGCTGGTAGCGATAATAGCCAAATCCAAGTTCCCAGGCCCAAAAGGTATACCGATTGCGATAGTAGGATTTATTTTTTATGCGTCTCTTTCCCAATTCGATAGTAGCTAGGTATCCATTGTGGTTATTGGGCTGGTGGTAAAAAGCCAGATTACTCCCAACTATCCATTGGCGCTTTTTATATATCTGAAAGGGTCCACCATATTTTTTCTCTTTTTCCCTTACCTTAAGCTTATGGCCAAAAGGATAGGATATCCCTGCTTTCAGTCCAGGGTGAGTAGCAAACTCCCCAAAATAGCCCACTTCCCATTCAAGGCTTTCGAATTGTGAGAACGTACTATCTTGACTCCAGCCGATTTGATAAGAAAAAAAGTATAACCCGAAGAGGAAAAAGGAAAAATGAGGTAGCGGCTTGAGTGAGTTCATACAGGTGCATATGTAGTAGAATTTACCCCTCAATCCCGATGAAAGAGGTTCTTTTGATCGCATGATTGATCTGAATCAGGTCAATGGAAAGGCGTTTCCCTTCAATGATCAATGCGGATGCACGTCCTTCCAGTTTTTGATATAGCCAAAGAGAAATAAATTCAATGGGATCACTTTGTCCAAAGCTTACAAAGAGGCGAATGGTTTCGTTGAATCCTATGCTATTTCCTTGGTGGTCCTCGTCAATTACAATTTTTGCCTTAGTCTTGGGGATCGAGTAACTTTCCCCGCGTTCCAGCCATCGATACCGAGAGCCGAATAGGTGATACTTGAGGTCCTTGTTACGGGTGATAATCTCGATTTGCATTTTATCAAACGCGAAACGTGCCTTCTCCTGCTGAATGTCTGCTATTCCCTCTTCCAAATTGTACTTCTTGTCGAGCAATAACTCCAGCTTGTGCGAAAGTGCCTCAATTCGCTGAAACCGCTCCGTTGCTAATTCCTTGACAGTCTCATCTTCAAATTTTGCAAATTTGTCTGGATGATATTTTACCTGTAATTCCTTTCGAGTCTTTTTAAATCCTTCTAGGTCTAAGTCAGCAAAGGGACCAAAGTATTTTTCTACTTCTTTCAGTTCTTCCGCAGTGAGGATAGGATCAGCCATGAGAGATCTTTGTTAGTCTTTTAATTAATAATCTACGGTCCATGTAGGGTGGTCAAGCGCATGAAGTTCTCTAGATAAATGCCAAGTGCATCCTGGTATACCCCTTTGCAGCGGCAGTCTCCTGGGCTAGCGAAGGGGGGGGGATGTACTTTGATCCTCCTTCATTTTCCACATGACCACAAACTGCTAGCGTATGTTTTCGTTCTCGGCTACTCTGTTTAGCTCTCAGATTTCGATCGATTAGATATATTCCAATTTACCGTTCAATAAAAATCTCTGAAAGCCTTTCCCAATTTTTACAATATTTATCAGACCACGTCAATGTGATAACACCTATTCACATCAGTATGTGACGTGCGCCCAGAAAAAATGTGAATACCCCTCTTTTTATGGAAGTTCCTGGAGGCGAAATGCGAGTTGTTGGATGGGATAACTCTTGCTCGCTTCCTGAGAGGAAAAATCGTTTACGATCACCAAGTCTGCTATTTGGTCAATAAATACAGCTTCTCCTATAAGCCCCATAACCACTCGGTCGGCTGCTTCAAACTGAGTGTCTTCGTCTAAATGTTCTATATCCAGGGCTTTGATAACTACCTCAACGCCCTTCCGGCGATCTCCTCCTAAGGCAAATTCCCATTGCTGGGCATTGACCTCGCATTTTCGGAACATATTATCATATATGCTAAATGAGAGTTCTACTTCTTGGATTGGACGTGCAGAAAGAAACTCCCAATTAGGAAGGTCTGGCGCTTGATGAATGATCTTCCTACTCAACTCCAGTCGCTCTTTATCCCCATTAGGAGAAATGAGGAAATAGTATGGTCTGTCTTTTCCCGGACCAATTTCCCAAGTAAATATCCCAAAATCCAATACCCGGTTGTTCATAGATTCTACAATAAGGTCCCGGTTTACGGGTTCTTCCTCTGTGAAAAAGGAACGGATGGGACCTTCCATTTGAACGAACCATTTCCAAAAGTGGGCTATTTTATCAGTCAAAGGGGATATCATTGCGAACCAATTTAAAGATTTTGTAAATCAACTTCGCTAATTCCCCATAAATACATAGTATCTTACAGCGTGAACCCAGGTTTGTAGGGCCCTACTTATAACCTACACGATCTATGAACCCTATTGATCCCGTCTCTCCAGAACAAACCCCATAAAAATGAAGTACCTTTCTCTTCTTCTTGTATTGTGTGTATTTGCCTGCAAATCTACTCCCACGGTTTCCCCTCCCGCAGACTTGGCTCGTTGGGAAGCCCAGGCAGAAAATATAACGATCATTCGTGATGATTACGGCGTTCCCCATATTTATGGTGAGACAGATGCGGATGCCGTTTTTGGGTTGCTATATGCGCAGTGTGAGGATGACTTTCCTAGGGTTGAGCGAAATTATGTTTGGGCTACAGGAAGGTTGGCTGAGATAGAGGGGGAAGAGGCCCTTTACAGTGATTTGCGGGCAAGGCTTTTTATGACGGTCGAAGAGGCAAAAGCAGCCTATGAGAACAGCCCTGAGTGGTTGAAAAAACTATGCGATGCCTTTGCAGATGGGATTAATTACTACCTCTATACCCATCCTGAGGTTACCCCTCAGTTGCTCACAAGATTTGAACCCTGGATGCCCATGTATTTTAGTGAAGGCTCTATTGGGGGTGACATAGAGCGAGTCTCCACTCAGAAAATTCGAGCGATGTACGAGGAAAAAGGTTCCTTTGGTATTACCGAACCGGAACCAGAGGAGCATTGGGCTATGAGAGAGAATGAGCCCAGCGGTTCCAATGGCTTTGCTATTTCAGGGACGTTAACAGAATCCGGTGATGCGATGCTTTTGATCAATCCCCATACTTCTTTTTACTTCCGTGGAGAGGTGCACGTAGTTAGTGAAGAAGGCCTAAATGCCTACGGTGCGGTTACCTGGGGGCAATTTTTTGTGTATCAAGGCTTTAACGAGAAAACAGGCTGGATGCATACTTCAACCTATACAGATGTCATAGATGAATTTGTGGAGGAAATTACGGAGAAGGAAGGAACCTACACCTATGCCTATGGAGAGGAAGTGAGAGAAGTTGAAGAGAAGACGGTAACTTTAAACTACAAGGAAGGAGGGGAACTTAAATCTAAGACCTTTCCTATGTATAGGACTCATCATGGCCCTGTAACCCATAAAGAAGGCGATAAGTGGGTTTCAACAGCTCTTATGTGGGAACCTGTGAAAGCCCTTTCACAGTCCTACACCCGAACAAAGCTCAATAATCACGAGGAATTTCGGGAAATGATGGACATTCGGACCAATTCGTCCAATAATACGGTTTTTGCTGATGGAGAGGGAAACATTGCCTACTATCATGGTAATTATATCCCCATTCGGGACATACAATTCGACTACAGCCAGCCTGTAGATGGGAGCAATCCTCAGACGGATTGGCAGGGTTTACACCCAGTAGATGAAGCCATCGTGGTAGTAAATCCCCCAAATGGATGGATACAAAATTGTAATTCCACTCCCTTTACTTCCGCAGGGCCTTACAGCCCTAAAGTGGAAGACTACCCCCGATATATGTCGCTAAACAGAGAAAATTATCGCGGGATTCATGCCATTCACTTGCTGGAAGAATTGGAAAAAAATAAAGGCTTAACCTTAGAGGGTTTGATTGAAATGGCCTATGATCCGGTCTTACCAGCCTTTGAAGTGCTTATTCCAGGACTGATAGAGGCATATGAGCAGGACGATGATAAAAACCCCAAATTGCTTGACCCAATTAATACCCTACGGGCATGGGATTTTAAGGTATCGGCAGCTTCTGTACCTATGTCTTTAGCTCACTACTATGGCACCCTGTATTACCAGAAAGGAAACATACCCGAGGGATTCAGTCGCAGGGCTTACATGAACCTACTGAATTACTTTGGTACTAAATCTCCTATGGGAGAACGGCTCGCCATATTCGAAGAAGTACTCCAACAGCTGGAGTCTGATTTTGGAACGTGGGAGACGCCTTGGGGAGAGATCAACCGCTTTCAGCGGATAAGTGGAGAGATTGGAGCACCATTCGATGATTCCCAGGCCAGCCTACCTGTTGGTCTAGCATCAGGAAGATGGGGAGCCCTTGCAGCCTATGGGGCGAGAAGAGGAGCAGAAACCAAAAGGATTTACGGCTACCGAGGAAATAGCTTTGTTGCCGTAGTAGAATTTGGAGACAAGCTCAAAGCCAAGAGCTTACTTGCTGGAGGACAAAGTAACGATCCCAATTCCCCTCATTTCTTTGATCAAGCACAACCCTATATAGATGTAGCATTCAAGGACGTAGCCTTTTATAGGGATGAGGTAGAAAAACGAGCGGAAAAGACCTACAAGCCAGGCCAGAGATAAATAGTATCTCCCACTTGGAATCATATATTTCAAAAAATGAACATAATAGATTCAAAACTACACATATGATACCTTAAAACCGTGCATCTTTGTATCACGATGTGCAGCTAATTACTAAGGAATGACTCCTGGCCTCCCCGGCTGGGAGTTTTCTTTTGGGGTTAAGACACGAAAGGACACTGAATTCTATTCGACGCAGAAGGACGCTGAATTTTTATGAAGGACACGGAATGTTAGGGACTTAGCATATGCTAAGAGACGCTGAGGAACTATGGACTATCCAACTAGCTCTTTTTTTTACCACGGACTACGGACTATCGACTATTCAACTAATCTACCCTCCCCCCCAGAACCCTTTTCGACGCAGACTTTACAGGACTTACTTATGACCAACGCAGAATAACCCGGAACACTGTTCTAAGTCCTGAGCCAATTTAAATTTAGATTTACACTTAATCATTATCCTTTGAAATACAGAGGGGTAAAGCAAATAACATACTCACAATAGTCTACCCAACACACTCTGTCTTGCATAACCCCTTGCAGCGTTGGCCTCTTGCGTTGGAGAAGGGGCTCGGGGATGTACATTCGGTTCAAACAGCAATCTGTATCCACTTCCCAAACACAAAAGCCCTCCCAGGCTTGGGAAGGCTTGTGCTTACAGGGAAGGGATAGCCCTTAGGGAAGGATCAGGGTCTCGGTCTGTGTTTGGTTTCCGATTGTGATTTTCAGGGAG
>JBCCTX010000222.1:0-13064 GCA_039197765.1 Bacteroidota bacterium | reverse complement strand
TCTTTGTAGCAAACATCACGTGCCCTGTCACATTCATCACATAGGGATTACAATCCCAAAAAGAGGCGATTTCTGCCTGCTCCTCACTGAGATTATTGGTAACCTCATATACCTCCATGATCTCATCGTAAAAGTTGCTGTTCTTGCTCAACTCAAAGGGGGAGGGAGGTTCAGGAACAAACTGCGTGGCAGAATCTATGATAAAGGGACGGATCTTATTCCAATGGGGTTCTATCGCGTCCATATATGCAGGCGGAGTAGGCTTCCAAGTATTCTCATCCTCCCCAACTGAATGTTTGGGATAGGTACGGGTCTGTTTGTAATTGTCCTGATCTGCCCACTGAAGAATATGTTGAGCGACTGCATCTCCATACGCTAGTGATTGCTCAAAGACCTTATTCGGAATTCCCATTTCCTTGTATGCTCGAAAGACTTTTTCTTCGTATACCTGCATCGTATCCTCTGAAAAAACTAGAGCCTTACCTACTGTCGTCAAAGCTTTCACGGCTGAAAGGGGAAAGACGTATTCCAGTGAGGTATCTGGCGCGGGAATCTCCTTCAGTCCATGCAATTGACCTGCAAGACTTTTGTAGTCAGGATAAGCATTTTGAAGCGCCTCATAGGCTGCAATAGAAGGGTATGCATACACTCGACTCGCTACAGGTGGAGAAAAGATATCGTGTACGATAATATCCGTTAACTCCTTCATGGAACTATGAATAAACTCCGGGTTGGCCGAAGCAGCCCGATAATCTTCTGGGGAACTTTTTTGACAAGAAAAAAGGGCCATAGAGATACTTACTAGAACGAAAATAAAAGGGGTAATTCGCCGATTCATTTCATTTATTTTTTCAACTTGCAATTTGCAGCATAAATACGAGAGGTTCAACTGCTCTGGAAATTTGTAAAAATAAAACAGATACCTTTTTATTTTCAGTAACCCATCAAAGGCATTGTTCGTTCAATTACAAATACCTATCTTAAATAGGTAACTTCCAATCATACCCCAAAACACTACTCCAATGAAACGTTACCTCTCGTTTTTTTCTACCGCTGTTTTCTGTCTAGCCCTTTTTTGCACTTCGTGTAAAACTTCTGAAGAAGCTAATAGCCTTGCTAAAAAGAAAGAGGATGTGAAAAAGAAATCTCTGGTAGATAAGAAGAATACAGCCCAAACCATGGCTGAATTATTAAGGAGGCAACCCTTACTTACCGTATCTGGCTCTGATAATAATCCAAGTGTACAAATCCGTGGAAAGACTTCATTTAATACAACTACCGAGCCGCTCTACATTGTGGATGGACGAAGAATGGGGCATAATTTTTCCACGATTGCTGCTATAGCTCCAGCTGATGTAGAAAAGATCAGTGTGGTGCGAGATCCTGCTGAACTCGCCGCTTACGGTGTGGGTGCGGCAAATGGTGTAATCGAGATCCAGTTAAAGCAACAACCTTAAGCATTTCCCAGACTTATTTAGGGATTCCGATCAAGGCCATCCGCTGGATGTTCTCGAATGATACCTTCCCTGATTGCACTTCTGCAGTAGAGCCAGAATAATATTCACGTAGTAGGGTGCCTTCTGGAAAAAGGCCATGAACTGAAAAGCTCTGAGCGCGTGCCTGATCGGAAAGGTCTAGTATACATAAGACTCCATCCTTTACCTCATTATTATCATAGATACGTATAAAGGTAAATGGTTTATCCGCAACTTTCTTATGGATGCCCGCGCCAACCGCTATGTGCTCTTGCCGAAAGCGACCTATTTTTTGCCAGTGAGCAAGTATCTCAGCGACTTTATTGCCATTGCGTTCCAGGTTTTGATCCAGTTCTTCCCAATTCATAAAGGATCTTAGATTAGCGTCCCCCTGAGCCCCTTCAACAATAAGGGGTCTGGCTGTTTCGTCCCCATAATAGATTTGGATGGCTCCTGGAGCTAACAACAACTTAGTTCCCGCTTCTAGGGCTTTTTCTCTATTTACGTCAAAAGGACTCCCATCATCATGGGAGCTCAAATAAGATAGTGGAATTAAGCCCTCCATTTCTGGCGCATTCACGATTTCTGAATACTGCATAAAAAGTTTTTCGGGAGATGATTTGGCATCCTCTTTAAGCCCAAAATTGATAAGGCTTTCAAAGCCATAGTCATAGAAGTCGACCTTCTGGTCTCCATAATCATATGCTCGGCCTGAATGGATCGAATATCCATATACCTCCCCGGTCATGAAAAAGGGAGCCTCGTCCTCCTTCCGGGCATCCTGGGAAGCACGCCATTCGGCAAGGGCAAGTTCCGCCTCTTCGCGTAATATCTCCCAAACATCGGCCTCGGTATGCTTGGCTGTATCTACCCGGAGTGCATCAATTCCATATTCGCGTATCCAGTCTGTGAGCCATTTTACTAAATAATATTTGGGGGCTCTAGGATACCCCGTACGCTCAAAAAATGCATCTAACTCCGCTAATTCTTTCTCTAAGCGGCCTTCATTTTTCCATTTTTCCAGCAGAAAAGAGGGGAGCTCCACCGGTGTCTCTGAATCCGTTCTAATATCGGGTAAATTTTCCACCAAAGTGCATTCAACCGTTCCTGTTAAATCCTGAAAATTGCACTTAGGACTGGTTCTCACCCATTCTTCTGGCCATTGTGTATCCAGCGAGGTAACTGGCCCTGTATGGTTCAGCACGGCATCCCACATAATTTTAATTCCGTGGGAGTGCGCTGCCGCTATGCAGGCAGCGAAATCTTCTACAGTCCCAAAATTGGGATCTAGAGCTGTCCAGTCTCTTGCCCAATACCCGTGGTAGGCGTAGGTCTTCCCTGTTCCTTCATCCGTATAATGTTGAATTTGCTCTACAGGAGGAGTAAACCAGATGGCATTGACCCCTAACTTATCGAAATATCCCTCCTGAATTTTTTGGGTAATTCCCTTGAAGTCTCCTCCCATAAAATTTCTCAAGACAGCTCCATCAGGAAGCCTCTCGTACTGTAGGTCATTGGTAGTATCTCCATTGGCAAAGCGATCTGTAAGGAGAAAATAAACCGTGGCGTTTTTCCAAGAAAAGGTATTAGGATTGTTACTTACCTGAAAGGAGTCCTCAATCTTTTGCCTAGGGGAACATGCACAAAGGCCAATAATTACATATACTAAAAAGGAACGAAACTGGTAGGTATTCATAAAATCAAGGTTGTATTAGTATCAAATTTTACCAACAAAAGTTAGCAATTTCTTATCTCTCGCCGCTCTCAGCAAAACGGTCTGGTATCTAGCTTCTCTGGGCTCAAAGTGTCCCTACTTTACCTGGAAGGTCTTTTCTTCTCGTCCTACCCCTGTAAGGATAAGTTCCTTCCATTCAGCAGGTATCCCCCCACCTTTTTGTATGACTCCATCAGAGGTAATTCGCAGGCCTCCAAATCCGGCTAGTACTGCTTGAAGCATTCCCCCTGCCCCTGTGGTAAAATAGGGATTTGTACCCCCAGCTGTTTCAGAAATCACTCCAAAGGGAGGAACCCGATTGGGCTGGTAACTCTTAAGGAAAATGTCATAGGCCTTTTCCATAGAACCTAAACTAGCATGAAGGGTACTAAGAACAGAAAATCCCATGGCAGGTCCTTGAGGCGACATACGGGGCTCATAGTAGGCCAGGTCTTTACGAATTTGTGCCTCGTCAGTTATAAATTCTAGCGGATAAGCCAGTAAGTTCACATCAGCCTGCTTGATTTCAACCCCCTCATAAGTCGCATTCTCCCTTGTGGTTCCGTCCTCAAACTTCAAGATGGGGATATTTTCTGCAACATGCATCCAATCGGGATTGGCTTCTATTCTCAACTCTTCAGCTGCTCTTGTTGCGTATGTTAAGGTGGTAATCGCCATGGCATTGGTGAAGGCATTGTTATCAATATTCTCCTCCCACTCATTAGCACCTATTACATTATTGATTTCATACTTTCCTGGGCCATTGCGCTCAACTCGGCTAGCCCAAAAATCTGCTACTTCCTTGAGTAGTGGATAGCCCCGGGTACTCAGCCACTGGCGGTCTTGCGTTACTTCGTAATATTTCCAAAAAGCCCATCCTATACACCCACTGATATGGTGCTGAAAAGGTCCGGTAAGTGCCCAAACCGGCGTATCTTCAGATCCATCCTCTGCAGACTCCCAGGGAAACATCGCACCTTTATATCCGTGGGCAAAAGCATTTTGTCGGGCAGCATCCAGTCGTTCAAATCTGTATTCTAATAGGGATTTGGCCATTTGGGGCTGTAACATCAGGAGGGGGGGATACATCCACAATTCCGTATCCCAGAATACATGGCCATTATACCCCAAGCCCGATAGACCCATAGGAGAGAGACTAAAGGCAGTACCTTCCCGGGCAAAGGCGTATAGATGGTACAGAGCAAAGCGGATATCTCTTTGTACCTCCAAATTCCCGTCTACTTGGATGTCACTTTTCCAGAGCTCTTCCCAAGCTGCCTTATGGCGCTTGAGTAGTCGTTCTTTTCCTTCGAGCATAGCGAAAATACTCAAGCGCTCCGCTTCATTATGGGGATCTTTGTAATGAGCCGTTGCACAGGTAGAGGCGACAATGCTAAAGGTATAGGTTTCTCCAGCTTTGAGGGACTTGCGAAACTTTGCCAAATGCATATTGAAGTCCCAATCCTCATGGATTATGTCTGGTTCACTACCATGAGGCTCCTCGAAAATAAAGCTATTGGATGCTGCCACTACTTGGCTACCGGTAGGGCTTTTCCCTACGGAGGTCAGCAGTGGAATTTTCACATGGGGCCTATCGATCTCACTGTAGTAGTTTCGCACATCCTGAAGGTGATCAGGTGCTTGAATAACTGAACCCGGGCTAATTTCAATAGCTGTTTCTGCTTCGATTTCTACGACCAATAAGGAGGTGAAAGGAAGGTGTCTAAGGGCATAGAGATCCGAACGAACCATGGCCTTTCCAGGAACAGAAAAACTAGTGGTCAAAACCGCAGACTTCATATCCAGCACCTGTTGATAGCCTTCTATAGAACCTGGACCCAGACGATATCCATCAATATCCAGGTTCATATTTACATGGTTGAAGCCTTTGAGAATATTGGAAACTCGTCCGCGCTGGTAATGATCATACACGCCGTTTAGTACAACATCCCGGACCTTAAAAGGCTCGGGAGAGGAAACAAGGCCAACCATTCCATTAGCAACTGTAACCCCATAATAATTATTTGGGTCTATATCTTTAGCAGGTATGTGCCAAGGAGAACCTGCGGAGGCTTGCCCTAACCCCATGAAAGGTAAGGATAAACCCCATAGGGTAATAAGTAGTAGTCTCATAATCTAACCATCAAAATAATCCAGTGGACTAATTTAAGGAAAATAAATATGTAGAAGCTATTGAATTGATCAACGGTTAATCTAATGGTAATAGATATACTTGAACAGGGCCGTTATTTTTCGCAAAGATTCCCAAGATAGAACCATTCGCTAAAGGAACACATTCTATATCTCTCACCTCCCCAGAAACCCAAAGACCTGTTTCCATTGCAGGGAATACCTGGAGGGAATCTCCAGAGATCCGCCCCATTCCGCCAAAACTTGCGTCATACCTCCCCTGAAAAGGACCCACTCCCTCCCGATTTCCAGCCCAAAATATTTCAACTTTCCCATCGCTATCTATATCCAGGGTTTCGAAGTCATAAATGGGAGCTACTTGAGCTTCGTCTGGAAGTTCAATCATTTTAAAGTTGCCATTCCCTTGATTGTCGAAATAGGCTGAAGAAAAGGTATAGAGTTTTCGTATTTCCGCGCCCTCCAAATTGTACCCTGAAAGGATTTGAGAAATATCAGCCTCCGCATAGGATATGTAATTGGGAAACTTCTTTTTGAGCCCCACCATCTGCCCGAGCAGTTCGTCTCGGAATGCTACAGGAAAGGATTTTCCCCCTGAGGCGTAACAGAAGATGGGATCGATACTCCCGTTTTTATCAAAATCCTTTAAATACAAGCTACATGGAGATTCCTGACTTGTTTTGAAAGGGGAATTTTTGCCTAGATTTCCACCCAAAATATCTAGATCTCCATCTCCATCAAAGTCTTCCACATGCAAGGAATTCCACCAGCCATTTGTCCATTCCAACCCAACGTCATCCGTAACTTCTTTCAGGGCTCCCTGAGAGTTTTCAAATGCCCGAATGGGCATCCACTCTCCCGCAAGTAGTAAGTCTGGAAAGGAGTCGCCTTTAACATCCGCCCATTCCGCATCGGTTATCAAACCAGGATACTCGAGTGCCGGATATTTTTCCTTGGTACGATCAACAAACTTCCCATTCCCTTGATTCTCGAGAATATAGGAACGAGGAATAACCCCATAAAATCCGGCAACCGACCTTCCTCCAATAAATAAGTCCTGGTCACCATCTAGATCCATATCTGCGTTTGTCACGCAGGCTCCATTTACATACATAAGGGGAAGATATTCTTCCTCTCTTGTAAATGTTCCTTCACCATTATTGATGTATAAGCGATCCAGCAGGGGTTTGAAGGGACCGTTGTACTCGTTTCCGCCACTTACTACATATAGGTCTAAATCCTGATCTCCATCTGCATCAAAAAATAGAGCATCTACATCTTCAGATAAGCTATCTTCTTGAAAAGCTAATTGTTTGGATGGGAAAAACTGACCCTTTGCATCTTGCAGGTAAAGGGAAGAAGCTTGGTACTTAGCTCCTCCCAGGAAGATATCCGTAAGTCCATCTCCATTAGCATCCCCTACAGCTAAACAGGGTCCTTCCTGGGATAACATATGGGGAATAAGCCCTTCCTTGTTAAAGTCAATGTATGCATTTTCCTTATGAATAAAATCCAACCCCATTCCCTCTTTTCGTTCTTCTACTGGATAATAAGGTTCAATATCCTGTGTAAACCCCTTACTTGAAGTTTCTTGTCTCACAAGCAACAATTGATCGGTGGATAAATCCCTTTGGACCGTTTGGGTTCCATTTGGCCAAAATACTACTAAAGAGTCTACATGATCGACTTCTCCCAATCCAAAAGATAGAATCGGTGAGACCGAGGATTGAAATCCTCTAGTTGTAAATACTTCTTTTTTCCAGAGTCTATGTTTATGGTGAATGGATACTTTTGCTCCTATTCCTGAGGTATTTTTCCCTGCTCCATGCAATTGAATAGATATATAATTCCTAGTGGAATCAGCGCTAGCAAGGTTCTCATAAATTGAGGCATTTTCATTCAAATTATTTACAACCAAATCCAAATCTCCGTCGTTATCCAGGTCTCCATAGGAAGCCCCATTTGAGAATAAGGTTTCCGCTAGCCCCCATTCTACTCCTTTCTCCTCAAATGTCATGCTTCCTACCTGACTGTACAATCTATTGGGAACAGGAACTTGGGGCATTTTGGCTACAAAGGATAGGCTTTCCTCTGTAAGTTCTTTGTTAAGCGCCTGTACGACGTCCGATTCAGAAATGAAATTGATATATTCCATATCATTAGGTCGACGAAAAATTCCATTGGTGATATAGAGATCCTCTTTACCATTTAGGTCAAAGTCTGCCCAAAGGGCCGACCAGCTCCAATCTGTAGCATCCATACCCAATAACTGCGCCCTTTCACTAAAGTGGAGGTTCCTTTCCGTATCTACCCCCAAGTTAACTTGAACTGCATTGCGCGGATATTGGTAGGCGTACCCCTGTCGCAGCTTGAACTGGTAAATTTCATAGGAATTTGGCGGTTCAGATGTTTTGAGAATTTTCTGTCGCCAGGGCTTCATATCAAGTGAGACGATATCCATCCAACCATCCTGGTTTATATCGGAAATATCTACTCCCATTGTAAAATTGGAGGTATGCCCAATGACTTGTTCTAAGCTTTCGGTAAATGTTCCATCGCAGTTGTTTAGATACAGATAATCATTTTCGTGAAAGTCATTTCCAATATAGATATCTGGACAGCCATTGTTGTCTAAATCGGCCAAGCCTATACCCAAGCCATAGCCAAGACGGCTACTATATATTCCTACTTCCTGGGTCTTGTCAACAAAAACGGGATGAGCCCCTTTATCTTCAAGGGAAAGATGTTCAAAAAATCGATCTCCAGCGGTAGGATGAAATTCTTTCCTTATGCTGGTATCTCGGTAGGTATCGTTCTTGTGAACAGAATGTGTCAGTAAATACATGTCTAGGTCTCCATCTGCATCGTAATCAAAAAAGGCAGCCTGTGTGGAGAAGCCCGAAAAGTCCAATCCATATTCCGGTGCTCTGTCGAGAAAGGTTCCATCCTGCTGGTTAATATACAGTTGGTTGCTTCCCTTCATTCCTTCAAAGTCCCCGAGTTGGCTGACATGGATATCTATCCACCCGTCTCCGTTAACATCTGCCATACTTACACCCGTAGTCCATGCCTGCTGACCTTCTACTCCTGCATCCTGGGTTACATCTTTGAATTGTAAATTTCCCTGATTGAGATAGAGCTTATTGGAGGCCTCATTAGCACTAAAGTATATATCCAATAAGCCGTCATTATTTACATCTCCCAATGCAACCCCTCCTCCATTGTAATAATACAAATAGGACAGAATATTGAAGGAAACGGATTCTTTAAGTTGATTGGAGAATGAAATGCCAGTGCTACTGGAATCTCGCTTTGTAAATAGAGTAGGGGTCTCGCTTTCTGCCTGCTTACATCCTGTCCACAAAAAGGAATGAACAAGGAAAACAGAAAGTAGCTGAAAAATAGATATCTGAGGTAAATAGTTTTTCAATTTTGTCTCTTTGGGTCGCAACCTGCCCTGCTTTAAATGAAAAAGTCCAAAGTTAATTTCATTTTATGCAAATAAGAAAACATTCCTTAATTTGAATGAGGCAAAAAAATTATTGTCCTATTTACTTTGACTCACTCATTTCCTTGCATACTACTACTTATGAGACCAACCTACAGTCTTTATTTGGGAATTATTTTCATACTTTATTCAAACTGTTCCCAAAAAACCACAACAAATCTAGCGGAAGCCCCTACTCCATCCTTTGCACATTTACCCTTAGAAGCCGTTCCATTAACTGAACTTTCAGCCTGGAATAACCCTGGGGCTAACTGGCAATTGGCAGGAACAGCCTTTGGAGCCTATGCTAAAGAAAAGGACCTCCAACTTACCGAAGGCTCTGGTATTCTTGCCAATTTACCCTCGGATAGTGCCCGAGAAAATCTATTTTCTTCCTGGGAACACGGAGACCTAGAACTAGAATTGGAATTCCTTCTCCCAAAAGGCTCAAATTCAGGTGTGTATCTACAGGGTAGATATGAAGTCCAACTGCTAGATAGTTGGGGAAATGGTGAGCTTCGACACGCGGATTGTGGAGGGATTTACCAGCGATGGGACCCCAGTCGAGGAGAAGGGAAGGAAGGGTTTGAAGGTCACCCTCCTCAAACCAATGCCAGTAGGGCCCCAAATCTTTGGCAGAAATTCCACATTTTGTTTCGGGCCCCAAAATTCGATGAATCAGGGCAAAAGATTAGTCCAGCTACATTTGAGTGGGTCTACCACAATGGCCAATTGATCCACGAGAATGTGGAGGTATTTGGACCGACTCGGGCTGCTGCCTTTGAAGATGAAGCTCCTATGGGTCCCCTTATGTTACAAGGGGATCATGGCCCAGTAGCCTTTAGGAATATTCGCTTTAAAAAATACGGGGCGCAACAAATCGATCTAGGAGCGCTTAGCTATGAAATATTTGATTACGAAGGAGATACAAGACCAGACTTTGATAGCCTCAGTAAAATTCAGGAGGGAACTGTGGACTCCTTTAATATTGCCCAGACCAGTGAAAAACGGGAGCACTTCGCCATGAAACTATCCGGGGAAATAACAGTCCCTACAAGTGGAACCTATTTGTTTCAAACCCTCCTAGATGATGGAGGCGACCTGTTCATCGATGGTCAACCCGTTGTACAGAATGGCGGAGAATTTGAGTTCGAGCGCTTGGGAGGGGTTGTAGACCTAACCCAAGGTACACACACACTAGAATTACACTTCTTTCAAGTTACTTGGCGTGCACATGCAACTGTATTCTATGAAGGGCCAGAAATGGAATTGCAGCCACTTGCATCTATTGATCCATTTGCCAATCGCCAAAAAGCGAAGCCCCTAGTTATTGAACCTGGTGAGACACCTGAAATGCTTCGAGGGTTTGTTCAATATAAGGACGAAAAACGAACCCAGGTGCTAAGCGTAGGCCACCAGGAAGGAGTTCATTACAGCTATGACCTGGAGGAAGGTGCACTTTTGAGTGTCTGGAAAGGGAAATTCGCAGATGTCAGTCAAATGTGGGTTGCAAGGGGACACTCTCAACTCCTTCAACCTCTGAATGCCCCTATTGAACCCCATGCAGGAATTTCCCTTGCCTTTCTAGATGAATCGCAGGCAAATTGGCCGCTTGAAGCTCCCGCTGGATTCAAAGCCATTGGCTATCACCTAGATGAAGGCATGAACCCTATATTTGACTACCAAATGGGTGAATTAACATGGGAAGATCAGTTTGAGCCCCTCCCCGATCAAGTGGGCTTGAAAAGAAGCATAAACCTTTCAGCAGAAGGTCCTCAAGAGGGTCTTTACTTCAAAGTAGCTGAGGGAACTACTATAGACAAGATGCCCAACAACTTATATAGAATAGATGGATCTTATTTCCTGGATGTTGGGGAACTCAATGTAAATCTTACAGATTTAGGTTCTCAAAAAGCCCTATTACTCCCCGTTCTAGCAGATACCAAACAGGAAGAACTCTCTTATTCATTAATCTGGTAAAACCTTATCCTTATAGCATTCCTGCAAAAAAAATATGTACATGAAAAGATTACTTATACATATATGTCTCCTTTTTACAGGAGTATGTTTTAGTGTTGGACCACTCCATGCACAGGTTCTCGCTGAAGGAACCTATTACCCAATTGAAACCGTCACAATTCCATCTTCTATTGTACTAGAAGTCGGAGGACTAGCCTTTGATGCACAAGGAGCTCTGTACGCTTCAACTCGGAGGGGGGAAATTTGGAAAATCAAGGACCCTGCGTCATCACAACCCAGATTTAGCCGATTTGCACATGGTATGCATGAGATTCTTGGCCTAAGCTACAAGGACGGCTCTTTCTACTTTACCCAAAGAGGAGAATTAAATAAAGTAACAGACACACAAGGAGATGGTATCGCAGATCGCTATGAAACGATCTACCGGTGGCCCCTCACTGGAAATTACCATGAGTATTCTTATGGACCTAAGTTTCTTTCCAATGGAGATATGATTGTTACGCTCAACCTGAGCTGGATTGGGCATGGAGCCAGCCTTTCCAAATGGAGAGGTTGGATGTTGCGCATTTCACCAGATGGGGAAATGACCCCTTGGGGTACAGGTATGCGTTCTCCCTCTGGTTTCGGTTTTAACGATGCAGAAGACATATTTTATACAGAAAATCAAGGAGATTGGGTAGGAAGTGGTCGCATGACTCATATTGCTCAAGGTGATTTTGCGGGCCATCCCGAAGGATTAAAGTGGTCTAATGAACCGGGTTCTCCCCTAGATCTTACCTTCGAGGATGTAGACGATACCCAGGGAATTAGCTTATATGAGTACGGGGAAAAAGTACCCGCAGTAAAACCCCCAGCTGTATGGTTCCCGCATACCATTATGGGAATTGCTACCTCCGATATACTATTGATCGAAAACGATAAACAAGTAGGGCCTTTTAAAGGACAGTTATTAGTAGGCGATCAGGGACACTCAAAGATTACTCGTGTAGCACTGGAAAAGGTAGAAGGCGTCTACCAAGGGGCTGTATTTGGCTTCCGTGAGGGATTTTCCTCAGGGATTTTGCGTTTAGAATGGAGTCCTAACAAAAAGGAGGTATATGTTGGGATGACAGCCAGAGGTTGGCGAGCTACAGGAGGTGAGCCCTTTGGCCTACAACGAATGAAATGGAGTGGAAGAGTACCCTTTGAAATACACTCGATCCATGCAGAATCCGATGGATTTACCCTGAAGTTTACACAAGACTTAGATCCCCAAACAGCTGCCAATCCCGAAAGCTATGAGATAACGGACTTCACCTATAAGTATCACCATAATTATGGAAGTCCTCCAATCAATCAGGAGGGCAAAACCATTAGCAGAATAGAATTGGGAGAGGACAAAAAAACTGTCAGATTATACATTCCAGGTCTACGCCAAGGCTATGTCAATGAGATTAAAGCTGAGGGGGTTCGTTCGCAGGGTAGTCAAGCACTGCTTCACAACGTAGGCTATTTTACGTTGAATCGGATTCCTGGAGGAGCGGCAGCTTCAGCTTCTTCAGAAGATCAGTCAACAACTTCAGAACGTTCTGCAAATGTTAAGCGCAATACCCAAATGCCCCCTAGTTGGGGAGGAAAAGCCGATGTAAGCCTTACTTTAGGTACAAAACCCGGACTTATATTTGACCAGGAAAAAATCGTGGTAAAAGCTGGAAATAAGGTAGAACTCACCTTTAATAACAACGATGATATGCTCCATAATTTCCTTTTGGTAAGCCCCAATCAAGCAGATGAAGTGGGTAATGCTGCCATGAAACTGGGACTCAAAGGGGAAGAAATGGCCTATGTACCTGAGATGGAAGAGGTGATTTACCACACAGGGTTATTGGAGCCCGGGTCCTCAGAGGTTATCTATTTTGAAGCGCCTACAACCCCAGGTGAATACCCTTATGTATGCACGTTTCCTGGACATTTTATGACAATGCGGGGGATATTGAAGGTAGAATAGACTAAGCCTAGCCATGCGAAAATTAAGATATAAGTCAAAAATCATAGCTAAGTATTGATTTTTATAATATAATTGTTTAATTTTGGGCAAAAATTAAGCTATGGGAATTAGAGGAATGGAAAAGACAGGGTCTCGAAGAAGGTCGTGAGAAAGGCCATGAGGAAGGCCGTGAAAAAGGGACAGAGGAAAATCAAATAAAGACTGCAATCAGAATGCTTAATAGCGAGCCCTTTAAAAAAGAGTTGATTTCCCTCCAATTTATCTCTGATGTTA
>JBCCTX010000221.1:0-13073 GCA_039197765.1 Bacteroidota bacterium | reverse complement strand
CATGTAGATTCTGATGTATCGATGGAAGTAGATTTAAGTCCAGAGGAAATTCAAATTATCCTTCGTCAAATGGGAAAGAATAAGCAGGAGTAGCCTAGCGAACCCCCAATGTTTGTCATAACCAGAAATGTAGAATACACAATAGGATTATGCGGAACGAGCAGATAGAATCAATACTTCCCCTCACCCATATGCAGCGGGCCTTGCTCTTTCACAAATTACAGGTTGAGGAAGACCAGGGCTTTCTTCAGGTTAGTTTTTCAATTTGGGGAAAATTGAATGAGAAGTTGTACAAGCAAGCCTGGCAAACGGTTGCTTCAATGCATCCCGCTCTGAGGACATCCATCCATTGGGAGGAGATCTCCAAACCGGTGCAGGTAATTGCCCCAGATGTTCTACTTCCTTGGGAATACCATGACTGGAAGGATTATAAAGAGTCTGAACTACGAAGAAGATTTGAAGCCCTTAAGCAGAAGGATCAACAAAGGAGCCTGTCCTTGAATCACGCCCCTGTGTCCCGGTTTCAACTCATTCAGTCAGGGAATACGTCCTACTACTTTTTGTGGACCTGCCATCATATTCTTTTGGATGGCTGGTCGACCTTGATCCTTTTGCAAAACGTTTGGGAATTGTATGGGGCCTACCAAGAAAATCGCACCGCAGAACTCGATAGGCCCCCATCTTTTAAATCTTATATGGAGTGGTCCTCCCATCAGGATCCTACTGAAGCTGAGCAATTTTGGCGGGGGTGGATGGAAAATTTTGATTCTCCCCAACTATTGGGAAGCCCCAAAGCCAAAACGGGAGAATCAACTGTTTATTTAAGCCGGGAAGTCCAACTAGATCTAGCCTTGAGCCAAAAGGTCCGTTCCTATAGTGCTCAGCAGGGTGTATCGTTAAATACATTGATTCAGGGATTCTGGGGATTACTGCTAGGAAAATGGTTTCAGACCCAGGATGTTGTATATGGCCTCACCGTTTCAGGGAGGGCCAATGAATTCCCTGGAATCGAGTTATTAGCTTATCCACTCAGCAACCTTGTACCAGCCCGCATTCGTTTTCAGGATACAGAGGCTCTACCCACTTGGTTACAAAGCCTTCAAGTGCAATACGGGAGCTTGGGGGCGCATGAGTCCACGCCATTATCCCAAATCCACTCTTGGATCCAATGGTCTGGAAATACACCGTTGTTCGATTGCTTAGTGGTATTTCAGAGCTTACCCTGGACCGAATTACAAATTGGCGAGGTAAAGGTTCATGAGGTAAAGGGGAAAACAACTTCCGTATATCCCTTAAGTTTACTGGTCAATGCACAGGAGTCTGTAACCTTTACCTTGAGGTATGACAAGGAGCGTATGGATAATGCCTTTGTTTCCTGGGCTTCGGCGCAGCTTCCTAAGCTTTTTTCCCTGGCAATGGAAACTCAAGGAGCTTTGTTGTCAGATTTGATGGTTGCCCTGGATACGCCTACTCCATCAGGATCTCAAGAAAGGGTAGAAAAATCCTCTTTAAAAGTCTCCGGATCGGCAGAATCAGCTACAGAAGTCATGTTAGCCCAGATTTGGGAGAAAACCTTAGGAATTGATCAGGTTGGTCCCGAAGATAATTTTTTTGAGGTAGGAGGTACCTCTATCTTAGCTGTCCAAGTATTTGGGGAAATCGAGCGTCAGCTGGACAAAAGCCTTCCTCCTACGAGTTTGATGACCCATCCTACTATTCGTGCCTTGTCCCAATTGATAAGGGAAGAAGTACAGGAACATTGGGCATCTTTGGTGCGCCTCCAATCCAAGGGGTCGAAACCTCCCCTATTTGTCTTACATGACATTGGAGGAGATATTTTTATATATAAAGAGCTTGCCAAACTTTTAGGGGAAGACCAGCCTCTATATGGATTTCAGGCCAAAGGCTTGGATGGGCGAGACTCCACCTTACAGAGTATATCTGAATTAGCAGCGTATTATGTAGAAGAAATTCTCAGGCTTTTCCCCGATGGTCCCTTTTTGCTATCGGGAATCTCTTTTGGGGGAATTCTGGCCTATGAAATGGGTCAAAGACTTATCGAGCTAGGGAAAGAGCCCGACCTCTTAGTCTTATTTGATACCTATCCTAATCCGGGAAGGTTTTCCTATGGCGTTCAGGGCTCTCCTACAGGCTATAGACGCCTGGGAAAGTTTGACACACATATGGGGAGATTATTGGTTGAAGGGGGAAAGGCCCGAGTAAAGCACTATGGCAAGAAAGCCGCTAAAGTCTTGTTGACAAAACTTCCCTTTTTGTCCTACAAAGAAGTTATTCCTCCTGGTAGAAACGTTAGGATTTGGAATGCCAATGAAGTTGCTATCAATAGCTACTTTATGGAACCCATAGACTGTAGGCTCACCTTGTTTTTAGCCGATCAAAACTATACTCGGTTTTATGAAGATACGCGTTTAGGTTGGAGTGAGTATGCCCTCAAAGGCTTAGAAGTCCATGTTGTGCCTGGAGATCATCTTTCTATCATGTATCCCCCCAATGTGGAAGTATTAGCTGAAAAACTGAAGGTATGTATTAATCGTGTGGAGGAGGTGAGAGGGAATCTTTAATTCACTAACTGTATCATAATATAAATGAATAATTTTTAGGATTGCGATACATTATTAGATTGAATTGTTTTTTTCTTGGAAAAATGTTTAAATTCAGTTTAAAATTATTCTTTTTTACCGAAAGAAAGGAATCGAAAAATCTCGTAAGAACCAACCAATACCTTTATTCTATCCCCAATTTAAGGGGAACAAAAGAGAGGTTCTTTTAACCTACTACAAACTTTAAAAAAAATGTGGTCAGTACCTCCTTTGGAATTTGAGCTTTCTTCGCATTCGATTGATTTGTACCAAGCCGATTTACAGATCAGTCCAATGACTGAATCCAAGATTCTTAAAATGCTTGCTCCCGATGAGGTCGTGCGTTCGAAAAAGTTTCGTTTCATAAAGGATCGGAGGCATTATATTGCTGCTAGGGGCTTCCTTCGCTATTTGGTTGCACGGTACTTGGGAATCTCCCCGCAGAGTCTAGCGCTTTCTTATTCAGACAAAGGAAAACCCTTTGTCAAAGGAGATGCAAATTTGCAGTTCAACCTGTCACATGCAGGAGGGAAAGCCTTGTACGCAATGACCCTAGAGGCACCTGTGGGAGTGGATATGGAGCCGATAGATAGAAAAGTAGATATTAGTCTTATTGCTCGGCATAGCTTTTCTGAGTCAGAACAGAACAATCTATTTGCACTCCCTGAGTCAGAGCAAGCCCTCGCCTTCTTTGAATGCTGGACACGAAAAGAAGCCTTTGTCAAGGCACAAGGAGGAGGACTTTCCATTCCGTTGGACCAATTTGAAGTTAGCATCAAACCCAATCAACGTGTGGAACTGGTCTCGGTCGCATGGAATCCAGATGAACCTGCCCGCTGGACCTTCAATGATATTCCAAGCATCGAAGGTTTTGTAGGGGCTTGGGCATGCGGGAAGGAGATTGTGGACATTAATTCGTATCGCTTGTCGGAAGCTTTTCTAAAATGAAAGGGTAAGCCTATCCTTCAAGCCTGGAAGTTTGGGCTGAGAATATGATTCCCTTTTAAAAGAGAACCCATCCCATGATGGAATCATTTTCCATGAGTCATCTTCAAAAGGGCTTGTTTGAGTTACCGAAAAGGGGTATCTTCTCCAAAAGTAAATGATTAAGGCAAATAAGGACTAACCTTTGTGTATGGAAATAGTAGCTCTTGTATTTCAAGTTATCATAGCTTTAGGAATCTTTAATGTTTGGATTTTGCGCTTTGGTAAATCTACAGACTGGAGAGGAGGAGACGCAACCAATATGAAAGAGGAGTTTGCCGTTTATGGTCTCCCTGAGTGGTTTATGAAAGTAATAGGCGCCTTGAAACTGCTTTTGGCCATAGGGTTAATTGCGGGAATTTGGTTTCCTGAGTTGACGCAGCCTGCTGCACTTGGTATGGCTGCTTTGATGCTTGGAGCTGTTTCTATGCATATTAAAGTTGGAGATCCCTTGAAAAAATCTATTCCTGCATTTTCACTTTTGGTTCTATCCTTATTCATAGGGTTAGTATAAGCTCCTAAGCAGTTGAATCCCATATTCCTCTTTCTCAATAATTCTTTTCTTAATGAATTTTATTCACTTACGAATCCTTTGTTTAATTTCAGGATTACTTTTAAGTAGTGTAGGTGTCCTTTATGCTCAGGAAGAAAAGCCACGAAATATCGTGTTTATCCTTATTGATGACCAGCGCTATGACTTTTTGAGTTTTCTCGATCATCCTTGGATCAAAACGCCTCATATCGACCGACTTGCCGAGAATAGCCTGTATTTTACTCATGCCTATGTAACCACCTCTCTTTGCTCACCTAGCCGTGCTTCCATACTCACCGGACAATATGCCCATGTTCATCAAGTAATGGACAATGACACCCGCCTGCCGGCAGATACGCCGACCTTCCCCCAACTCCTTCAAAAAGAAGCTAATTACCACACAGGATTTATTGGAAAATGGCATATGGGAGGAAGTGATGATATGCCGCGTCCAGGCTTTGATTATTGGGCATCTTTCAAGGGGCAGGGCAACTATTTTGATCCGATGTTGAACATTGATAGTGCACGTATTCCGTTTGAGGGCTACACCCCTGATATCCTGACAGACCTGGCCGTGGAGTATTTGAAAGACCAAGCTCAATCTTCACAGCCCTTTATGCTGTACCTCTCTCACAAATCCATTCATGAAGACTTTTCTCCTGCCCCTCGCCATGAAGGAGCCTACAAGGACCTAGAAATTCCTCGTCCTGTTACTTTCCCTGCCACGGAAGAGACCTATCGTGGTAAACCGCTTTGGTTACAACGTCAGCGAAGGAGCTGGCACGGATCGGAGCGCGATTTTGGTATCCAAAACTATGGGACCTACGATCGCTTTTTTCAACGCTATGGAGAATGTATGCTGGGAGTAGATGAAAGCATAGGGCGTATCACCGAAGCCCTTGAGGAACTAGGTATACTGGACGAAACCCTTGTAGTGTACTTTAGCGATAATGGGTACTTGATGGGGGAACAGGGACTCATTGATAAGCGGGTAATGTACGAGCCTTCTATTCGGGTCCCAGCCTTTATACATTGTCCTGCACTTATCCCAGAAGGAAGAGTAGATGACCGATTTGTTTTGAATATTGACTTCTCCTCTACCTTTCTAGACCTTGCTGGCGTACAAATTCCTGAAGGAATGCAGGGAAGTTCTTTGATGCCGTTACTATCGGGCAATCCTGTTCCTTGGCGCCAAGCGTTTCTTTACGAGTATTTTATTGACCTTAAAACCCCTCAAACCCCTACTATTTTCGGCCTTAGAACCCGTACACATAGCTATATGACCTATCAGGGGGTCTGGGACCCTTGCGAATTGTATGATATGGAAATAGACCCTGATCAGCGAGAAAATTTGCTGGGAGATATTCAATTTGGGCAAAATTATGGGACGTTTTTGGATCAAATCCAGCGACAAGCTCCTGAAAAGTACATAGTTGTGGGAGCATTAGAGCAAAAAATGGATTCCATTTTGGAAGCGACAGAAGGGAGGAGGGTACCGGTGTGGGCAAAGTAGGGTTTGGATGTCTACATCTAAGGAATTTAAAAAAGGAATAGGACCATGTTTACTTTAATCAAAAGGGTGTTCATTCTAACCCTCGTGTTGTTATTCTTATTTATTCCTATTGGATACTTTGCCATAAAATCATTTAAGGAATCAGATGCATTCAAATTTTCTCAGGCATTTATTAAAGGAAGCCCTAAAGTAAATTCTCAGCTTGGAGGTTTAAGAAAATTGGGCTGGATAGTAGGTGGGACCTTAGAAAAAGAAGGGGATGTAGAAAAGAGTGCTACCTTTAGAGTTGCTGTGTATGGAAAAAATGGGGATAAATTATTTGCTAATATTCAATTAACGCGTTTTGAAGAATCATGGAGAGTTGATACTTTTTACCTTGATAGGGGACGCAATACGTTTTACTTAACTAACCAAAAAGCTTGGTTGGCCAATCCTAGGCCCTCCCTCTTTCCATATACACTTAAAAAAATAAGAGTAGAAGCCCTACATCCGGTAGTAAAAATACTTACAGGGCGTAGGACCCTTATTTTACCCATCTCAGGGGCTATTATGTAGAGATAGTAAGTTGTGTTAAGCTCCCGAAGGCTCCATAACAACAAAGCGCAATCGCTTACAGATGTTTATGGCTTCCATCACAAAATCCTGGATTTTCTGTCTTTTTACACATACACATATAAGCCGTTTTGGTAGCTTCTGCCTCAAACTTAATGGGTGTAAAGCTGGTCCCTTTGTGACTTCCATCACAAAACGGTTGTTTGGCGGATTTCCCACAGGAACACCAGTAATAGGTCTTCCCCGCTTCTAGCTCAATAGGTTGAGGGGCTTTAGCTACAATTATGGGCTCTTCCATATAGATAGGTATTAGGTAGTAAGTGTTAAGTAACAGGTAGAATTTGTTAAAGTAAGTGTAGACTTACATCAAGCAAACTCAGAAAGAGGCGTATAGGGTAACCCAAATGCCTCAGCCACTGCAGAGTAAACTACCTTTCCTTGGACAATGTTTAAACCATCTTGAAGATGAGGATTTTCTTGACAGGCGCGTTGCCAGCCCTTATTTGCCAGTTGCAAAGCATAGGGTAGGGTAGCATTTGTGAGTGCCTGGGTAGAGGTAAAGGGTACTGCTCCAGGCATATTGGCTACACAATAGTGAACGATATCATCGATGATGAAAATGGGATCTTCGTGGGTAGTAGGCGTACAGGTTTCAATACATCCTCCTTGATCCACAGCAACGTCTACCAATACCGTTCCGGGCTGCATGTCTTTCAACATATCTCTTGTAATAAGCTTAGGGGCTTTTGCGCCTGGGATAAGAACGGCTCCAACGATCAAATCGTAATCGGGAATAAGTTTTCGAATGGTGTATTCATTGGAATAAAGGGTTGTAACATTGGCTGGCATCACATCCGCTAAGTAGCGCAATCGCTTGAGGTTAATATCCAAAATACTCACCTTGGCTCCGAGTCCTGCAGCCATTTTTGCAGCTTCTGTTCCTACCACTCCGCCCCCTAAGATTAACACCTTAGCGGGCTCCACTCCTGGTACACCTCCCAGAAGAATTCCCTTGCCTTTCATAGGCTTTTCCAAGTATTTGGCACCTTCTTGGACAGACATTCTCCCAGCGACTTCCGACATAGGAACCAATAAGGGTAAGGACCCGTCTGGATGAGTCACCGTTTCATAGGCTAGGCATACTGCTCCCCGATCCATCATAGCCAGGGTTAGGGGCTCATAGGAGGCAAAGTGAAAATAGGTGAACAGCAGTTGATTAGGCCGAATCAAGTTGTATTCTGATTCTATAGGTTCCTTTACCTTTACAATCATTTCTGCGCGTGCATAAACGGCTTCAATAGTAGGTAAAATTTCAGCCCCAGCTTCTTGGTACATGCTGTCGGCAAAGCCGCTTCCTTCTCCGGCTGTATGTTGGATAAATACCTGATGGCCTCGTTTGGTCATTTCCTGAACCCCTGCAGGGGTCATAGCCACACGATTTTCGTTGTTTTTTATTTCCTTAGGTACGCCTACGATCATTTGTCCTATTGCTATTAAGTGATTCGATTAAAATTTAGCGCCAAAATTATTAATAAAATAGGTTAGATTTTGTGCTTGGAAAGGATTTTTTGGAAATAATTGTTGATTCCTATTTGTGTTGGGTATCTCAGGGCTTAAATGTCCCATTATCTTGCCGACCAACCCCCATCAATCGTAAAACCTGTCCCGGTAACAAAGCTAGAGGCGGGGCTGCATAGATAGAGTGCCAAGGCACCAATTTCGTGGAGTTCCCCCCACCTGCCAACAGGCAATTGAGCAACAAAAGCAGCAAACTTTTCTGGGTCTTGGGTGAGGGAAAGGTTCATTTCTGTTGCAAAGGGGCCGGGTAGGAGGGCATTTACGCGAATGTTGAAGGGGGCAAGCTCTAAGGCCATCGCACGAGTGAGTTGTAAGACGGCGCCTTTACTCGTTGCGTAAGGGGTACGATTGACCATTCCAATTATGGAAAGCATCGAGCCAATGTGGAGGATTCGGCCATAATTGATGGCTTTCATTTGGGGCACCAATGCCCTGCTTACGAGCCAGGAACCCGTTACATTCACATTTTGGACAAGCTGAAAGTCTTCCAGAGATAGCTCTTCCATCGCCCCACGGATGTTAATTCCTGCAGAGTTGATCAGGATTTCAATTTGTTGGAATTGAGACAGGGCTTGCTGGATGCTTCTGTCCACCTGGTCCTCTTGGGTAATGTCGCAGCTAATACCGATGTACTGATTGCCATAGGTTGCGCTTAGGAGGTCTACAGCCTCTTGATTCTTTTCGGCATCTCTCGCTAGGATGATGATGTTTGCGCCAGCTTCAGCTAGGGCCTTGGCCATTTCTATCCCTAACCCTCTGTTTCCTCCAGTGATGAGGGCCGTTTGGCCTGTTAGGTCGAATTGTTTGAGTATGTTCATGTAGATAGGATGATCATTAGTTTTGCTGGCCCTTTGCAGTAGAGATACCTTTATTACTTTTGATGAGATTGAACACAGAGGCGCGGAGACACGGAGAATTGTACCTAAACTGATAAAATAAGCGTCTTCTGATATTTTCCTCAATTCATTGAGTTTATTCTTGCATCGGCGTAGTAAATATTTTTTCCATCAATACCCATTTTTCGTCCTCTTTTGCCCAAGGAAGTCTTTGCTGGAAGGTATCCATGAGGGCCTCCCACTCCTGAACCGTAGAATTTTTTTGGTCCATATGTGCCTTTGCCTCGAAGGTAAAATCCTCCGAAGGTTCGATTATCATGAAGAGCCGATTGCCAGTGAGGTAGATTTCCATGAGTTGGATGCCAGCCTCTCGAATACTTTCGAGAATTTCTGGCCAAACCCCTCCGGGAGCATGGTGCTTCTTGTAAGCTTCAATGAGGTCAGAATCGTCTTTGAGGTCCAAGGCGAGACAATACCTTCGTACGTGATTCATGAAGGATTAGGGTTGATAAGCTGCTACCTGCATTTGCTTGTCTGTCCAGTAGTTGTCAGAGCGAAATTCATAGGGGGTTGGATTGTAGGCTCCTACAATTTCTACATTTGCAGCTTCAGGAACTTCCATACCTAGGAGGTAGTGAACGGCATTCACATACATTCGCCGGACGCCTTCATTGAGCAGGTCAGTGGAGGAACCGATGGTTGAGGCAAAGGCCTTTCCTTGTTCCCCCCCTGGTACTTCATAAGATTTGGTCCAAGCAATCGGCATCATTGGATCATTGGGATTTCCCTTTTCAGGTTTTTCAGGATCAATTCCTGCTATTTCGGTGTCCTCTGGACGCATACCATAGAAGAGGTCTTCTTCGTCAAACTCCCCAGGTCGATCCACAACCTGTCCCAAGACAATGGGTTCGCTGTCTCCAGGTAAAGGAAGTCGAACCCCATATACGTCAGTAGGGCCCCAAATTGCTCCTGCTTCAATTCCGCTCAATATGGGATGGCTCTCATTCCCAGGAGCAGGTAAGCCTCTAGTACTCTGGTGTTTGTGGTGTCCATGGTGGCTGACCCATTTTTCTCCCAGTATCGCCCTTCCAAAGCCTCCATCCCAAGGATCGCCCTCTTTTGCATAGAAATTACTGTAGTGCATCCATTGGCTGGTGGTATCTTTTATATTGAATGCGTGGGTAGCCGTACGGATTCCGATGATGGGTTTTCCACCTTTTAAGAAATTGTCTATGTGTTGCATTTGTGCATCTGGCAATTCCCTAAAACGGGTAAACATAAAGGCTAGATCTGCATCCTCAAGTTCATCTAGGCCGGGAATATGATTTAAATAGTTAGGATTTACAATTCCGGGGGTATCGGGATGCTGGGCAAATAGAATGGTGCAGTCAAACCCGTGATGGTCCGCAAGAATCCGACCCAGCATAGGCAGTGCTTCTTCTGACCTATATTCTTCATCGCCACTGATGAATACAATATGTTTTCCGGCTCCGTCCCCGGCTTTTCCGGGATAGTGAATCCATTGAGGGGTTTCATTTTCTTTAGGAGGGGCCTCGACGGTTGTGGTAGTGGGGCTAGGGGTACAAGCTGCTAGGCAGACAATAATAATAAGGGGGAGTAATACTTTCATTTGGGTTCTTCTTCTGTATGCGTTAAATATAACAATTACTGCGTATATTCATTGGGAAATATTGGAATTTAGAATACCCGTAAAATTGTAAGAATTGGACATAAAAGATAACTCTGGCTCGAGGAAAGTTCGCGGATTCCTTACCCGAATAGGTTTGCCCGCGATTCTCATTACCGGTTTACTCCTCGTCTACACGCAGTTTTTCACAGGGGATGAACCCGATGCCATTACCGAACTGATAGATGTAATTTCTCCTGTTAAGGATTCAGAAGCTAAGGATGAGGAAACGGAAGAGGAAATTTTTGAAAAGCTGGATAATTACCTACCCACAAGTTCAGAAAATCAGGTTGTATCCCATGACCATTTTACCCTCTCTTACATAGAATCTTATGAACAAGCCGAATGGGTTGCCTATGAATTGGCTGCTGAGCAGTTGGAAGGTGAGAAAGTCAATCGGAGTACTTCCTTTCGGGAAGATCCCAAGGTGAATTCGGGATCAGCGTCTCCTCGGGACTATATTCGTAGTGGCTACGACCGAGGTCATTTGGCGCCTGCAGCCGATATGGCCTTCTCTGCTGAGGCCATGCGTCAGAGCTTCTACATGAGTAATGTAAGTCCCCAGGTTCCCGCATTTAACCGTGGGATTTGGCGTGAACTGGAGGAGCAAACCCGGGACTGGAGCCGAGCCAATAAGCATCTATATGTAGTTACAGGCCCTATTTTGGCGCAAAGAGCAATCAAGCGATTTGGACCGAAAAAGGGAGTGGCTGCCCCTAGATCGTATTATAAAATCTTACTAGATTTGA
Source organism: Bacteroidota bacterium (assembly GCA_039197765.1). Classification (GTDB taxonomy): domain Bacteria; phylum Bacteroidota; class Bacteroidia; order J057; family J057; genus JBCCTX01. The sequence goes on along the minus strand of JBCCTX010000221.1, from coordinate 2,042 downwards.
GGGAGCCAGAGCAAAAGGCAGTAGCTTTTTTACTGCCAAATGCTAAGAGTAACCATCGCTTAAATGAATACATCGTCACAATCGATTCTGTAGAACAACTCACAGGGATCGATTTCTTTCCCGAATTACCAGATGAGCTGGAATCAGAGCTGGAATCTTATTTTGATCCGTTGCGGTGGATTTACGACGAGGAACGGTATCAGTTACGTGTCGGGCTATGGAATAAGCAGGGGGAATTGGCTAAGAGTTATGAGTAGAGGGGGGAAGTGTCAGTATGAGGGAATAGGAGTAAAGGGTAAAACAGTCTACGGTTACATGGTCCATAGCCTAACGGAATAGCTATAATAAAAACCTTTCTGTGAACTTAAGACGATTTAATCTTGGACCGTAAAGAAGCGCTCATTTCTTTCGCCTCTTTCGAACAAGGCCTTCTTGAACAACAGAAGCAACAAGTTTTCCTTGCTGGTCAAACAAGCTTCCCCTGGTGAATCCTCTTGCATTGGAGGCTGAGGGGCTATCTATGTGGTATAGGAGCCAATCATCTGCTCGAAATTCTCTGTGGAACCACATAGCATGATCTAAACTCGCCATTTGGAGTTTGTCAATGGTAATGGGGTGGGGTCCCAGAGCGGTACTCAGTAGGTTATAATCTGAAGCATAGGCGAGGATCTGTTGATGCAATCTGGGGTCGTCCCCTAATGTTCCCTTTGCACGTACCCATACATTTTGAAAAGGCTCCCCAGCAACGGGAATAAACATTTTCGGTATTTCGACAGGTTTAAACTCAATGGGCCGAGCCCCCCAAGATAAGTTTTCAGGCAGATGGTCCTTGAATTTTTCTAGCAACTCCTGGTCATTTAGAAGTTCGTCAGGAGAAGGAACATCCGGCATTTCTATTTGGTGGTCAAAGCCTTCTTGCTTAAGTTGATAGGAAGCTGCTAAGACAAAAATATCCTGCCCTTTTTGTATGGCTTTTACCCTACGGGTTGTAAAACTCCCCCCATCTCTGACTCGGTCTACACTGTATACTATAGGAAGACTGGTATCTCCTGGGAGAATAAAATATCCGTGCAGGGAATGCACCACCCGTTCCTCTGGGACCGTCAGCGTTGCTGCTGCCAAAGCTTGCGCGAGTACCTGACCCCCAAATACCCGTTTCCCAACAAAAGGATGGCTTTTTCCCCTGAATATGTTTTCCTCAATGGATTCTAATTCAATATAGGGAAGTAGCTCTTGTACATTTTCCATAAAGACATTACTAGGTGGGAAATTTGCTTTCCCATTTTGAGGGCGAATTTAACCAAAATCATGAAACAGCCTGAGCTTAGTGGTCAATCCTTTAAAGATCAAACACATACATAGGGTCAAACTCAAGGTAAATAGTTGTCTAGTCGCTGTAAGCGGGTTGGCGCTTTTGCATGAAGGCTTGGAAAGACTCCATTAAATCATTGGAAAGCATCATAGCCGCATTCCAATTTGCAACATATTCCAAGGATTCGGTTACGCTATGGTCTCGGGTGTAGAGAAGGTTTTGTTTGATTCCTCGAACAACTAAGGGGGATTTAGCTGCAATGGTTCGTGCAATTCCCCAAACCTGTTCCATCATTTCTTCTCTATCTGCATAAGACTGATTAACCAATCCAAAACCGGCAGCTTCAGGGCCGTATACTTTGCGACCGGTGTAGGCAAGTTCTGCCACCACACCATAGGGGATAATTTTGGGCAGTCGCTGTAGGGTACCTATATCGGCTACCAATCCCATATCAACTTCCTTAATGGTAAAAAAGGCATCATCAGCGCTGTAGCGCATGTCGCAAGCTCCAATGATATCTACTCCCGCTCCAATGCAAGCGCCGTGAATAGCTGCAAGGACAGGTTTTCTGCATTTCTCAATCGAGGTAATATTCTCTTGTAGCCCAAGAATAAACCTTCGGAGCTTTTCTCGCTTTTTCCCCTCGCAATTGAGAGATTGTACATGTTGCATATTCATGAGCAGGGATAGATCTATCCCCCCACAGAAGGTCTTTCCTTCACCCGTAAGT
>JBCCTX010000220.1:0-13083 GCA_039197765.1 Bacteroidota bacterium | reverse complement strand
TGACAGCAGGGTTCCCTGCTATGTAATTTCTCTCGGCCATTTTATCGCATGGCGAATGATTTGGTAAAAGATGACAAGTTCTACAGCATTGTATAAGATGAAAAAGTTGGCCCATTCATTGCCAAATTCCAGCCCAATGATAAGTAGGGAAATAAGGCCGTAAATTGTACCAAACAGGATATTCAGCCAGCGGTTGAGGCTAGGCTGTAGGAAGATTGATAGGATAATCATGAGGCTGGGAACAATTAGAAGTACGGAAAATGCAATGAGCACACCTGGCGTTGTAGGCCCAACAGGGGTTTGTAGTTGCATCATATTTTCAAGCTTCTTAGGGGCCATGAGGTTGAAATAGTCTGCATATATGTACAGGAACATTAGGCTGGTCCAAAGGGCTGACAACCTGATGTTAGTTGGAGTTTGGAATTCGACAAAGGGAGCTAGCTTGTTTGTGGCCATGGGTTGAATGTTGAAATAACAGGGAAAAGAGAAAAGACAGGTTTGTCTATCACTTGCTCTGGCTAAAAAGACAGAAATGGTCCCAGTTTCCCAATTCAAATCGGTCAATTAAGAATTTTCCCCTGCCAAGTGAGTGATTCCCTCTGCATAGTTGTGTCAGAGAGATTAATTGAATAGGAGTATTATTTGTATGCAGAAATTTACCCGGATATACTTGAATTCTTGGAGACAATCCTATATTTTCGTTATAAATTAGATTTAGTCTAAATAAATTGAGGTAAAAGAAAGATTATCTCCTTTTGCACAAGCTTTTCAACCCTTAAACGATACCCTTATGAAGGCATATTTTCTCGCTCTACTTACCTTCTGTGCGTTTTCCCTAAGTGCGCAGGATTCCAATGTCTTTCTGGAAAGAGAATTTTGGAAGGCTGGGCCCAATGTTGAAGAAATCCAGCAAAAAATTAGTGAAGGACATGACCCTTCTGCGCAAGACGATCATGCCTTTGATGGAGTCTCCTACGGTATCATTGACAATGCCCCCCTTGAAAGCATAAAATTCATGCTCACCCAAGAGGGTAACTCGGTTGACAAACCTACCCATGGGAGTGTAACCTATTTACTCTGGGCTGCCTATAAAGGAAATAAAGAATTGGTGAAGCACCTACTAGAATTGGGCTCAGACCCCCATATGGCTACTTCTAGAGGCACCAATATACTGGCGATGGCTGCAATCGGTGGCGTCGAGGATACGGAGATGTACGATTTGATCTTCTCTCAGGGAGTAGCTGTCCAATCGGAGAACTCCATCGGAGCCAATGCACTGCACTTGCTAGCAGGTTCTAGTGCGGACGATGAGGCCATATTCCAATATCTCGCCGATAAAGGAATCTCCTGGGAAAGCAAAGACCAGGAAGGGAATGGCTTGTTCAATTATGCTGCAAGAGGAGGGAACTTGAAAATCATGAAGATGTGTGCGGAAAAAGGTCTTGACTATACCCTGTTGAATAGCAGAGGAGAAAATGCTTTATTCTTTGCTTCCTATGGAAGAAAAAGAAGTCAGGTTCAATTGGAAACCTTTCAGTACTTGGAAAGCTTGGGATTGGAGGTAGACCTCGTAAACTGGGAAGGTAAAACGCCTCTGCACAACGCAATCAGAAAGGCAAATGCAGAGGTAGTAGACTTCTTTTTGAAGCGCGGAGTAAATATCAATCAAATTGACGAGGAAGGTAATACTGTAATGATTAATTCCGCCTGGGGTAATGTGGAAGCCATGGAGAAAATTATCCCTCTGGTAGCAGACATAAATCAGCAAAACCATGAAGGACACTCTGCGCTGACCCTAGCAATCCGAAGAGGGGCTGATAAGGCTGTCGATTTACTCATCGCAAAAGGAGCTGATATACACCAAGTCGATGCAGTAGGAAATAACTTGCTTTATTATGCATTTGAAAACTTTAGATCCTCCAGAGAAGAGGTGTTTGCCCATATAATTGATACCCTCGTGGTAGAAGGGCTAAAAGCTTCTCCAGATTATGTCGATGGCAATACCTTAGCCCACCTGGCAATCGAGAAAAATAGTCCTTTTCTGTTGAAAAAGGCAATTAGCCTGGGTTGTGATCTGAATCATAAGAATGAGATTGGAATCAACACCCTACATTTAGCAGCAATGAAGGCAAAAGACGAACGCCTTATTGCCATTTTACTTGATGCAGGTGCAGACAAGAGAATTTTGACAGATTTTGATGAGAGTGCTTATGAGCTTGCTGCTCAGAACGAGTTGTTGGGTGAGAAGGAAGTTAACATTGGCTTTTTACGGTTTGATTAAATATTCCCTGTTTGGTTAAGATCCCTCAATGGCTTGAGGACCTTTTTGTTATTCTTTCTATCTGGTCAGTCTTTTACTATTATAGTGGAAGACTGGCCTTTTAAGAATAGAAGCATCTGCATATACTTTTAAGGAATCTTAATTCCCCTCTCTAATTTGCACAGTGTCAGTAGCAGCTATCTTTTCCACAGTTTCCCAGATAAGCTCTGGTTCTTGTAATGTAACATAGTGTCCACTCTTCTCAGCCATAAGTTGCGAACTTCTAGTAGAGAGGTCCAACAATTCCTGTTGAAGTCTATGGTGAATTTTCAGGTATTCCCTGGTTAGGTTGGGGTCATCGATTCTTTCAACGCCTTCAGGATATTCGGCCGTAATTACGACTAAAGGAATATCTCCAAAGTCGCGAATTTTTGCCGCTTCGAGCATTAAGGCGTCCTCATGTTCCACTTCTTGTAGCAGCCCGGGTAAAATTTTATAAAAGTAGCGTGCTGCATGAACATTGAAAAAGTGATCCTTGGGGACTACCCTTGTAAAAGGAGTAAAGGAATACATAAGCCGAAGTATCCCCACTCCATCGAGAAATTTGATAAGCTCACTCGGAGGGGAAGAAGCTACCTGCTGGAGTTCAGGAGACAAAGCTTCCAGTAGCTGTGGGTGTGTAACATCCACAAATACAATACCTGCTATATCTTTTGCGTGATCTCGGATAAAGGATCGAAGGGTAATCCCTGCAAAGGAGTGTCCTACCAATATATAGGGTTTGGGACAATCAGTCAGCTCGAGAAGCATTGAGAGGTCTTTTTCATATCTTTCGAGAGAAATCTCAGCGGTAGAGTCGCTCCATAAAATCCCTGCTCGGTCATACGATAGGGTCGTATAGGAGTTGGATAGTTCAGCTTGTATGTCTGTCCAATGTACGTGGTCTCCCCCAATCCCAGACTCGAAGATTACGGTCTTGTTTCCCGCTCCTTGTTTGTGAAAGTGAAGGGACCTATCGCCTATAGATACAAAGGTTGTCGCATCAGGTTTGAGGGCCTCTAACTGCCACCGGGAAACTTGTTCGAAAACAATTCCTGCAATAAAGAGAAAGAGAAATGCTAATACCAGGGATCGCAATACCTTTAGGATCAAACTCATCTTCTTTTAGGAGCCATACTCAAAAAAATACAGATTTAGCCTTTAGGACTAAGTCCTTAGCCGTAGGATATTTGAGGCTTTTCTCTCGTACTTTTTCCTGTTCACCTTCAGCCTGAGGCTTATCCGATCCCTCCTTCACCTTTAACACAAAGAAAGAAAGGTACAACGCCGTAAAGCCTGCGAAGATCCAAAAGATATCTACGTAGGCTACCCAGGGGAGGGTATCCCAGACCTTCCAAATCCAATCGCCAGTAACTGCTCCATTGGCGATAGGGATACACAGAGAGAGAAGACCTCCTAGAATCAAGTAATTTCGGTTTTGCTCGGAGTATTTGTTCCAGAAAAGCCCTAAGATTGTTAGTGCTAACCAGCTAAGGAAAAATATTTGTTCTACCAGCCCTGTTCGCTCGACCATCTCCATTGGTACCAGTTTATTGGTGATGAAAAGTAGAGCGACGGCGGGAAACATACTTAGGCAAATAGCTAGGTACACCTTAGTTACCCGGTGATGAAATAGGCGTTGTTTATAGGTATATCGCTTATTATCGCGAGCAGTCCGCCAGAGCAATACGCCACTGATAATCATAAAGCAGGTAATCATGGAAAGGATAAAATAGACTACTTTCATGAAGAAGCCCCCAAAATTGGCAAAGTGAAGCTTAGTTAGATAAGAGATTACGGCTATTGTATAGGTCCTTTCTTGAGGAAATTGACTATACTCCTCTCGTATCTTACCGTCTTTCATATCCATCACAATGCTCCCTCCACTTTGAATGCCTTTCTGATCATCCATAGCAAAGAGAATGATTGCATCCTCTTTTCCGTAGTTATACACTTGAGCCCGGTAGAATTTGTGGTCAGGGTACTCAGCAGAAATTCTATGGGAGAGTTCCATAATCGACAAATTCTCGCTAAAGGGAGCTTCAGCATCTACTTCCACTCCATAAAAGGGAATAATCTTGGAGTATACATTCTCTACTTTCCCATCATACATAAGAAATACTACAGGTAGTAATAAGAGAATGGTAAGCCCAAAATATGCTCCTGTAATGGCATATATAATTTGAAAGGGAAGGCCAATTACTCCTAATACGGTATGGGCATGGGTCCATATTTGTTTCCACTTTCCCTCTTTGACAAAGCCATAAAACTTAGTCAAGAGGTTTCGCCAATGAACCAGCACACCCGTGACACTAGCAAACAGAAAGAAGAGACCGACTAAGCCCGCTAAGTATAGGCCAACGACGGGAATTTGGGAAAAGTAATGCAAGCCATAGAGGGTATTGCCTACAGTCGTTTTAGCCTCAGTACGGTCGTAGAGGCTATCATTCAGGGGATTGTAATAGGCACCTAAAAATTCAGTCGTGGAGTCAGAGGTTCGCTCCTGAGCGTATATTTTGATAAGGGGTTCGTGTTCATTGGGAAAGTAGACATTGACCCGTTTGGTATGGTCTAAAGTATAGGTGCTATCTAGTTTGTCAAGGGCGCGGTCCAGGTCTGCATCTGCTACGAGTTCCTGGCGCATATCATGATTTTCCCATTGGATGATTTCGTGATAGAAAAGGGTAAAGGAACCCGCATAGAAAATCACGAATAGGGCAAAACTGATGACGATTCCCGCTACCGTGTGGGTATGAAACATCACGTTGTAGGCGCGATTGCCTAGGCCTTTCAGTTTTTTCATGCTACAGAAAGATTAGAAGAGAGCTTACCAAACATACAGATAATAGAATTGCCCACGAGATCCAAGCCTTTTTTATCAGATATACCATGATCATAAATCCGACCCAGACAATAAATCCAGAATAAATAGAAGTCAGTAAAACAGGTGTATCATTGGGGACATTCTTCGCAATGGCCATATGGCTTAGCATGGTCGCCAAATAGGCACCAAAAAAGGCCGCCATAAATTTGCTGAAGCGGACCCAACCATTGGATAAATACTTGGCTTTTGCAGGCATATTAGACAATATCTATCAACATAAACAATATACACAATCCGCCCCAAACCCAAATCCACTTTAGGTTCATTTTAATAGATAATATAACAGCAGATAGGAGCGTCATGAAGGCAATCATCCAGATCATGAGTCCTGTTTCGAAGCCGAAGGATCTAGAGAATAGATAGAGGGAAAAAAGAGAAATGGCACTAGCTAAAACGAGTACTTTGACTTTATGTGTTTTTACTATAGGCATATCCTGTACAGGAAAGAACCTAGAGGTACTATATAACATAAAACAAGCGATCGTCAGTACAGCGAGTGCCATTTCATTTAAGTTTATTGTACGGTTGCTGAAAGATCAACTACACTTGAAATAAAGGCTCCCGTCATATCAAATACCTTAGTTACACTATTTGTGGCTTCATCCCACTCGTAAAATGCGTTTACGCTAGGATTGGAAATTGCAAAGTAGGGGTTACCTTCTAGGAAATTGACCCCTGCGTTGTCAAAGGCAGATAGAGGGGGTAAGCCATTAATTCTGCTTACGGTTTGCCCCATCAAATCTACCTGGACAATGGCCCCTGTTGGGGAGGTAAATAAGATCTGTGTAGCAAGATTCAGATCCTCCTCCGTAAAATTCTGAGGTCCCCCACGTTCTGCAATCAAGTCCAATAGTTCTTGAGCCAGGGCCTCATTGATCAAGGCAAAGCCTGTATTGTTCTGATAATAATTAAAGGTCCCCATAAAGGTACCAGATCCTGTAAGGGCAGGGTTGTTGACTTCAGGAACCTTAAAGTTGTAGGTTGAATCGTAATCACTTGCTCCTGCTGGAACCTTCAAGATAGCTCCAGAAATGGTAGGAACACTGATATTACCTGCATGCCAGAAATACAGGTTCCCAGTCTCATCGACAAATCTTCGGCCTGAATTGAGGACCACTAAATCTCCAGCTCCCTCAAATTCGGCTACATTGGTTGCTTGGCCTGATCCGATATCTACTCTTGCCAACCCTACATTGGGAACATTGCCTCCCGCTTCTAATCGCATAGGAGCAAATATTTCGTTATCTCCGCGGAAAATAAAGTCTTGGTAGCGGACGGGATCATCAGCAATGGCATTAGCCACAGTCATATCAATAGTTCCCGTAACCTGCATGGTGGTAGGATTGAAGGTATTGATGGTATTGGGATCTGCTCGGTCGTGAAACACGCCAAACTCAGCATCACGTGCGGCGATCACAAAGGCATTTGGACTGACGGTTGAAATGATTCCGTCTTCCACAAATTCCTCGTTCCCATTTACCCCGAGTTTCTCAAAGCCAGGGGAGCCGTCTGTTCGAGCGAGGTAGATAGCTCCATCGATGATAGAAAGTGGGAAAAAGGTCTGGAAGGCTGTTCCTTGAGAAATATCGACTGTTCCAGTCGGCAGTTCTGCAAAATACTGGGCAAACCAGGAGTTTTCCTGGGTTCTTCCTACTACAACGAAGCCACTTTTGAGTCGTACATTTTCTGGACTTAGCTCTACAGCCACTGACTGAGACTCTGTAGCTGTTAGGTTTCCATTTGCCGTGGTCAATACTACAGTGTAGGAACCTGTTGTGTCATACGTGTGGGTAGGGCTCGCTTGATTCGATGTGTTCCCATCCCCAAAGTCCCAACTCGACGCCGTTGCATCAGTAGAAGTATTGGTAAAGGTAACAGTTAACTCATCAGCCGTAAAGGTAAAGGCTGCTGTAGGTTGTACCGCTGGTGGGTCCGGTTCATCGTCATCATCGTCGTCACATCCCATAAAGCTGATGCTAAATAGGAGTGAGGCGACAAGAAACATCCTGGAAAATAGTCTGTTCATAGAATTTTGTTTGAGTTTTGAGTGTTTTACCTTCCTTACTGAACGGTTGCAGAAAGATCAACCACACGTGAAATAAAGGCTCCCGTCATATCGAATACTTTGGTAACACTATTGGTACTTTCATCCCATTCGTAAAAGGCATTTTCTGAAGGGTTAGAAATGGAAAAGTAAGGGTTACCTCCTAAGAAACTAATAGCTGCATTATCAAATGCAGAAATCGGGGGTAAGCCATTGATTTTAGTTACAGTCTGACCTACCATGTCCACCTGTACAATGGCACCTGTTGGGGAGGTAAATAAGATTTGAAGTGCCAGGTTAAAATCTTCATCAGAAAAGTTTTGAGGTCCTCCACGTTCAGCAATCAAGTCCAATAACTCTTGAGGAACGGACTCATTGATCAAGGCAAAACCAATATTATTTTGATAATAATTAAACACAGACATAAAGGTGCCTGAGCCTGTAAGGGCTGGGTTATTGACCTCAGGAACCTTAAAGTTGTAGGTTGAATCGTAATCACTTTCTCCTGCTGGAACCTTCAGAATAGAACCAGAAATCGTAGGAACACTGATGTTGCCCGCATGCCAGAAATATAGGTTTCCATTTTCGTCGACGAATCTACGGCCTGAATTGAAAACGATTAAATCTCCAGCGCCTTCGAACTGGGCTACCTCTGTTGCTGCGCCTGCAGAAATGTCTATCCGAGGAAGGGCTACGTCGGGTACATTTCCTCCCGCTTCCAGGCGCATGGGGGCAAAAATTTCGTTGTCCCCTCGGAATATAAAGTCCTGGTACCTTACAGGGTCTGGTGTAATGGCATTGGCGATAGTCATATCAATGGTTCCCGTTACTTGCATCGTGGTGGGATTGAAGGTATTGATAGTATTTGGATCTGCTCGGTCGTGGAATACGCCGAATTCCGAATCGCGGGCTGCAATTACAAAAGAGGTTGGACTAATGGTGGAAATAATGCCGTCTTCTACAAACTCTTGGTTTCCGTTTACCCCGAGTTTTTCAAACCCAGGAGAGCCGTCTGTCCGGGCGAGGAAGATAGCTCCATCAATGACAGATAGGGGGAAGAACGATTGGAAGGCTGTTCCTTGAGAAATATCAACCGTACCTGTAGGTAACTCCTCAAAGTACTGGGCAAACCAGGTATTTTCTTGAGTAGTGCCAATTACAACGAATCCACTTTTCAGTCGAACATTTTCTGGATTCAATTCTACCGAAACAGCTTGACTCTCTGTTGCAGATAGACTTCCATTAGCAGAAGTTAAAACCACTGTGTACGAACCAGTTGTATCATAGGTGTGGGTGGGGCTGGCTTGAGTAGAGGTATTTCCATCCCCAAAGTCCCAGCTAGAGGAAGTTGCATCATTAGAGGTATTGGTAAAGGTAACGGTCAATTCATCTGCGGTAAAGGTAAATGACGCTGTGGGTTGTACCGCTGGTGGGTCTGGTTCATCGTCATCGTCGTCGTCGCAGCCTATAAAACTTAAACTAAACAGGAGTGAACCAATAAATATGATTCGGGAAAATAGCTTATTCATAAAATGGTGTTTGATAATTAAGTTCTTTGAAACAAGTACCTGATTTTAAAGGAAATGTATCTTCCGGGTCTTGGGACACGAAAATTGTCAAATACCTCCTCATCCAATAGGTTGTCGGCCTGTAAAGAAAAAGTAAGCCCAGGTTGGCTCCACATATAGGTGATACCTACATCTACTTGACGCTGGGTAGGAATAATATTTTCTATATTTCTCGTCGTCTGAAAGATGAAGTCAAACTCATCTACAAATCGGTAGTATCCAAATACAGAGAAATTGTCTTCCTTCGAGAAAGGGCTATCAAAGGTATAGCGTCCTGAGACATTATAGAAGGTAGTAGGAATATTGGGAATGGCAGTGCCTACTCCATTGGTATTCCCAACAGTGGGTTCTCCCCCTCTAATGATTTCTTGCAAGGTCATGCTAGCTGTGAGGCTAAGGTCTCTCAATGGACTAGCCTGTAGGGTGACTTCCCATCCGGAAGCTTCCGCCTCTGCCTCATTGATAAACTGGGCAGGATCGTTTTCATTCCTTCCGGGTTCCAGGCGAATGAGATTGGACTGATCTCTAAGGAACCAGTTGGCGTCTAACGATACATACTGGTACTCCGTGAAGTTGTGCTTGTAGTATAGTCCAATATTTAAATTCCTGCTTTCTTCAGGCTTGAGGAAGAAATTGGGCTCAATGGTCAAAAAATTACCAAATACCTCGTCTTTTGTAGGAATTCTAATAGCTTCTTCAAAGCTGGTTCTGACAAAAAAGTCTTCTTTTACCAAAAATTTAAGCCCGGCGCCGTAGCCAAAGCTCCCATCTTCAGCTTCAAATTCAAAGACCTGATTTCTACCCGTAGGTCTGAAATCGGCAGTACTCTGATTGAAGAAGTAGTACTTGCCAAATAAGATGGACTCCAAGCGTTCGTCAAACAATTTTGATTCATAAGAAAGCCCGCTTATGGATCTGGTCAAAAAAGAGGGGATTGTATTGGGATCTACATCCCCTATCCTAGGAGCTAGAGGATCGCTCCCTTTTACCGTTTGATCACTGAGGAATGAGGAAACCTTGAGCGTATGGTTAGGAATAAATTCATAGGCTAAGTTGAGCCGGTGAACATGGGAGGTAGTCCGTCCTTCTCTGAGAGAGGGTAGGCCCAATACTTCCTTTCCCTGGCTATCAAAACCTACTACCTCCCCAAACCAATTGTAGACGTTGGTCGTAGAGTCGTCTACGTTTTCGTTGGAGATGGAAAAGTTTCCAAAGTAGCCGATGGTAAACTTATTGTCGAATAGCTTTTTTTGATAGGTAAGGGTTTGTATAAGGGCATCTTGTTCCAAATTGGCCTCCCCCACGGCTCTATTGCCAATCCTCACTCCATGCTGGATTTCGTCATAGCGTTGGTTATAGTTCAGACTGTAGGCAAATTTATCGGCCCAAGGAACGTCGACTAAGCCGATCGAACCCGAAATCATGGAAGATTGATGGGCACTGTGGAAGCGCTCAGCTTCTACTTCTTCCTCCTTGAAATTAGCGGTTCGCTGATTGGCGCGGATTAAGTAGTTATTATCTGAGTAGTTATAGAAACCAGAAAGGCCCACTATGACGTGTTTCCCCCATTTCTTTGTGGCATTAAGGGTCCCCACATGGGTATTGAATGAGCCTACTTGATAAGAAACATCAAGGAAGTCCCGATCCACCTGTCTAGTTATCACATTTATACCCCCAGCCAGTGCATCTGTCCCCACATCTACAGGCATAACCCCTTTGTAGATATCCACCCGTTCTACAGTATTGACAGGAATGTTATTCAACTGAATACTGCCCCCGAAGAGTTCCATAGGTATTCCGTCCAGATAGGTCCGTACAGCCAGTCCTGTCAATCCGTTGAGTTGGATGGTAGTATTGCTACCCAAGCCACCCGATTGGCGTACACGTACACCTGCTGTCCGGTCTAGAACAGAGACTACACCCGCTGTTTCATTTTGGAGTTTGACAACATCGATGGAAGAAATTTGGATGGGATTCTCCGACATTCTTCTACTCTCTGACTTTTCCGTAATCACCACTTCGTCGAGTTCTGTGGCTTCCTCTTCTAGGGAAAAGGTAACGGAGAGGGTCTGAGACGCCTCAACCGAAATAGTTTGTGTAATTAGTTTATACCCTAGTCGAGAAACCTCAAGTACATAGTTTCCTGCAGTAACCCCATTAATACGAAATATTCCCTTGCTATCGGTAATAGCTCCCTTGTTGGTGTTCTGAAGTTTAAGCGTTGCGCCGGGAAGAGGCTTATCGGAGGCGTCAGTTACCTTACCTGTAATTACCCCAGCGAAAGTAAGGACCCCGTTAAAAAGTAGAAGGAAAACAAAAAGCAAGTACCTGTGCGCCATTTTCAATGCAAATTGATAGATTGTTTATCTAGACTTAGTCTAAATTGGCGCTAAGGTAGGGAATTTTCATTTTTGTACAAAAGGTCTGAAAGTTTAAATTCAAAAGACAGGTATTAAGAAGGATATTGCAAGAAATCTTAAAATTTACGGCTGTTTGAGATTATTTAGATAAGGCGAGTTCTTTCTCCACAGCTTTCTTAATTCGATAATCAAAGACATACCATGCCAGTACTGCCAGAAAGCCCCATCCTCCTGTAATCAGGAGAATAATAGGCAGGGAGGCTGCATACCGCAACACGAGAAAGGCATACATACAGATCAGTATAAGTACCCCAAAAAAGCCATTGACGTATTTCCATGCGCCTAATCGCTGGGCTTTCCTTCTCTGTCGGTCTTTGACCTTGCGCTTGAGGCTAATCCAAATTCCTGTAAGAACCAGACCAGAGATCGATAGGCCTCCAAAAAACCAGATAATTTTGGTAATCAAGCCTCCCCAATACCCAAAGTGCAAGGGGTCTGCTATATCGTTGAGCCAGGTAACCGTTGCGGTTTCTTTTGCCTTCTGGACTTTCAATACTTCATACGTAGTGGGATGTAGATACACTCGATTAGCCCTATGCCTAACGAGTGGTTCTTTGCTTAAACCCGTTAGGTAGATAGGTTGATCCATTTTGGCGGGAGGAGAAATGTCTTTTACCCGCAAATAAGGAATTTCTGTTTCTGCCACTAACGCAGCTCTGTCGTAATCAATTTCATAGGTTATTCGTTCGAAAAATGCAGAATCGCTGAGCGGTAGCTCCAGTTTAGGAGCTCGGGTATTGGCAATTTTGGAAACATTCGCTGTATTGGTGCGCTCGAGAAAATACCAAATCCCTGTGATGGAGAATAAAATGGTAAAGGGAATAGACCAAAGCCCTACCAGTCGATGTGCACTGCGGAAGAAGACAACCCAACCCTTCCCAAATTTTAAGTCAAAGAGTTTCTTATGCCATTTTTTGTAGAAGAGAAGGGCAGTCGTGAGGGAGATAAATAAGAGGAAGGCAAAAATTAGAACGGTGAAATGTCCTATTTGAAGGGGAATGAACAGGAAGTAGTGGAGGTCGCGAAAAAATCGCCTGAACGTAAGGGAACTCGCTCCCTGAACCTCTCCGGTGTAGGGATTTACAAATACATAAAAGCGCTGACCCTCCACATTCACATACACCTGGTTACACAGGTAGGGAACCTCAAAGGAACTCCAGTATTCTATTTTCCCTTTGGGGTACTTTTCCTTTATTTTCTTGACAATCTCATTCCGAGACGCATAGCTATCTTGAACCTTAGCCCGTATTTCAGGGATAAACAGCCAATCCATCTCACTGCTAAGAGTAGCCAGGGTACCAGAAAAGCATACTATAAAAAATAGTATGCTTAACTTAATTCCGATCCAACTGTGTATCCGGAAGAATAACTTCCTGTTCAGTTTCATAGATTTGAAGGGTTAGAAGGTATAGGATATGCTAAGTAAGTAATTTCTTGGAGCTCCTGGAAATAATCTTACAAAACTGTATCCACCTACCCAATGGGTCTTATCTGCTAGGTTATTCAAGGTTAGGGCAAGACGCACGCGATTTACCTCGTAAGATGCGCCTACATCCCAGACCGCATAACTGGGTAGCTGCAGTTCTCTTTCAAAGGTATTGCGCTCTGATACAGCACTCATTCCCAGATTGAAGTTCAATCCATCTAGAATACCTCTTGTGAATGCATAGTTGGCAAAAAAGCCCCCTGAGTGTAGGGGAGCATTTTCCTTGGTCAAGCCAATTTCACTATCGTCATCACTTTCGGTAATCCACGCATCATTGTAAGCGTAATTAGCCGTTACGCTGAAATTATTTCCAATCTTTCCATATACGTCAACCTCAAAACCGTCGGCTTGTTCGGCACCTCTTTGAGTGAGTAAGCCCGTG
>JBCCTX010000219.1:0-13086 GCA_039197765.1 Bacteroidota bacterium | reverse complement strand
GCGTAAGATAGAGAGGAGTAAATGCTCCGTCTTTATGATCTCACTTTTCAACAACTTGGCCTCCAGACGGGTAATTTTTAGAATCTTTTCAGCCTGACGTGTCAATGGAAGATTTGCCAGGTTCACTGGATTGATAGTTCCCTTCACTGCATTTTCGATCGCACGTTTGAGTTGCGACAAATCCACGTCCAAATCTTGAAGGATTCTCAAGGCAGGGCTCTCTCCCTCCCGGATAAGCCCAAGAAGCAGATGCTCAGGGCCTATGTAATCGTGACCCAGGCGAATGGCCTCTTCTCTACTGTAAGAGATCACTCCATTTACGTGGTCTGAAAAATTTGAATCCATATATTTCCCTTTAGCCAAGGATGGTTGAAGTTACTACGTATTGTATAGCCGTTTCTATGCCAAACCCATTTTGCTGACACCTTGTCAGAGGGGTACTCAGTAAACGGATGAGCAAGTAATAAGGTTTCGCCCTAAAAATTTACACAATCAAGGCGATAACCAAGGCAACAAGGACAAGGTTTACCAGAGAAAGGGGGAGGAATTTTTTCCATCCAATATCCATCAACTGGTTGTACTTGAATCGAGGAAGAGTCCAACGAACCCACACATATACAAAAGTGAAGGATGCTGTTTTGATAGCAAACCATGAACATCCCCAAGCAATCTGCCAAGCCATAGGCCATCCCTGTACGCCTATAGTTGCTTCAAATGGGCCAAGATACCCTCCAAAAAACAGGGTAGAGATCATAGCAGATCCGATAATTACATGCAGGTATTCTGCGAGGAAAAAGAGGGCAAACTTCATAGAACTATATTCTGTATGAAAGCCTCCAACTAATTCCTGCTCAGCCTCCACTAGGTCAAAAGGTGCCCGGTTTGCCTCGGCAAACGCGCATGTAATAAAAATCAGGAAGCCCAATGGATTTCTAAAAACATTCCATACCCCTCTCTGCGCTTCTACAATTGAACTCAATTTTAAGTAGTCGCTATCTCCAGGAAAGGTAGCATTTGTGAGCAAAATAACACTCACAACTGAAAGGCCTAGGGCCAGTTCGTAACTAATCATTTGAGCCGAAGCCCTCAGACCACCTAATAAGGAGTATTTACTATTTGAAGACCAACCTGCAAGCGTAACTCCGTAAACAGCAATCGAAGTGACGGCCAAGAGATATAAAACACCAATATTTACATCAGCAATGACAAAAGGATCTGGACTTCCCACAGCCCATACTTCCTCTGTAAAAGGATTGTTTGCAGCAATAGGAATTACCGCAATGGTAATTATGGCAATAATCACTGCGATAGCGGGTGCCAAAAAGTGCACCAACTTGTCAGCCGCAGTGGGCACAATGTCTTCTTTCAACAAAAGTTTGATCACATCTACTAAGGGCTGCAGTAACCCCGCAGGTCCAACCCGATTAGGACCCTTGCGCTGTTGGATTAGTGCTGCAACCTTCCGTTCTAGCCAAACAGTGTAAGCTGCTCCTGTAAGCAAAACAAAAAGTGCAATTCCTATAAATATGAGGGCACTGATAGGATCCATAAAGAATAAAACCGTCGGTTTAAGCTCTAAAAAAGAAAACGAGTTGTAAGCTACTACTTATCGGGAAAAGGGACAAGTTTTTAGGTAGTTAACTGGTCAGGGGTTGGTGGTCGGTAAAGTTGTACTTTTATTCAAAACCAAGGTAACTATGGACTACCGACTATCTAGCTACTGACTATTACCCCACCACATACCACACACAGGTAGTTACAAAATTGCGGATAAAAGGAATTCCGCTTACCCATTTGGCTTGCTCCTTGGGTTTCCAGCCAAATTTGTAGAGATAGATAGGATTGATTAAAAAATGCGTTTTGTGTTGTATCTCCAATCCTGAATTTCCTATAATTCTTTCAAAACGTTCGATGGAAATCCCGGTGTCTTTAATCTCCATGAGTGAGCGCACAACAGTTTCATTCTCCCCTCCTGCTTTCAAAATCCCTTTATATAAACCTCTAGGTAAAAGGTGGTAGTAAGGTAAGGTGGATAGAAGCTTCTTTTGGCAAATTTGCTGATGTCCTCCAAAAGGCATATACCATGGAGGAAATCCAAAGAATATTTTTCCTCCGGGCCTAAGCAATCGCTTCAGGTGTGGGATCATTTTCTCCTGTTCAGGGATGTGCTCAATGGTATCTTTCAACAAGATGAGGTCTAAGCCCCCTTCAAATTCTTCCACAAAATCTGCATCATATACATTTTTGACCCGAAAGTCTGCTCTTCCCTGTTGAACAGCTTCCGCATAAAGTGCTTTTGCGCGTTCTATTGCACCTGATCGCAGGTCGACACCCACTACCTTAGCCCCTTTATCCATAAAGGGTTCCAAAACTCCTCCTGCATCGCAGCCTACTTCCAATAGGTACATTCCCTTTTCAACTGGAAATATTTCCTCCACAAAAGGCAGTACATAGGTCCTTGAATTCTCTACCTGCTGTCGATGGCGTTCAGATATATTTGCGTGTTGTTTTAACATAAATGGGTTGTCGCTTACAGGGTTTAAAGGTTCGAGGTTCTTAAGGAGTAGCAAAGACCAAAAAGAGGAATATATAACCCAGAACTCAAAACCCAAAACTCAGAACCGTTTCGTATCTTCCCCGCATGAATCCTACTATTACGCTTCTACTCATACTGGCCTATTTTAGCGTCCTATTCGTCATTTCCTGGGTTACGGGGCGCAAAGCAGATGCCAAAACATTCTTTAACGCTAATAAATCCTCTCCCTGGTACCTCGTAGCATTTGGTATGATAGGCGCTTCCCTTTCTGGGGTGACCTTTGTCTCCGTTCCTGGAGCTGTAGGAAATACCTCATGGACCTATATGCAAATTGTATTTGGCTATTTAGTTGGGTATGCGGGGATCGCTCTGATACTAATGCCCTTATACTATCGGCTTAATCTACTTTCCATCTATGGATACCTGGAACAACGCTTTGGAGTGAATGCCTATAAGACTGGAGCCATATTTTTTCTGCTTTCGAGGATTGTCGGTGCAAGTCTTAGGCTATACCTGGTGGGATTGGTCTTGCAGTTAGCTATTATGGATCACTTTGGCATTCCTTTCTGGGCAACGGTACTGATTTCTATTACGCTTATTTATCTGTACACCTTTCGAGGAGGGATCAAGACAGTGGTTTGGACCGATACCCTACAGACCTTCTTTATGTTGCTGGGAGCAGGAGTAACCGTATATTTGATTAGCAAAGAATTGAATATTGGCTTCAGCGACCTTTCTTCGGCTATTGGATCTAGTGGTCTTACCGAAGTTTTTATATGGGATTGGGCGCCTGGTAGCAATTTTTTTAAACAGTTCATATCTGGTGCATTTATTGCCCTGACGATGACGGGGCTAGACCAAGATATGATGCAAAAAAACCTAACCTGCCGCACCTTAAAAGATGCCCAAAAGAATATATTCTGGTTCTCTGTAGTCCTTATTTTCGCCAATCTTTTATTTCTCAGCCTGGGTTCCTTATTATATGTATATGGATCGGAAATGGGTATTGTAGAACGAGTCTTTGAAAATGGCTGTGAAGTTCGCGTATTGGATCAAGCTACCGGTGAAATGATATGTCGGAAAACAGATCAATTATTCCCACTTCTATCGCTGAATTTTCTGGGGCCCATAGCTGGAGCTATCTTTGTACTAGGGGTAGTTGCTGCAGCCTATTCCAGTGCCGATTCTGCCCTGACGGCGCTCACCACCTCCTTTTGTGTGGATATCCTAAATTTTGAGAAAAGAACCGATGAGGCAAAAAAATTGCAAACGCGCTATCGAGTTCACATTGGATTTGCCCTCATTCTTTTTGTAACGATTCTTGGGTTCAACGCCTGGAACAACGACGCAGTGATTTGGGAGATCTTTCGAGCAGCAGCCTATACCTATGGTCCTTTGTTAGGCATGTTTGCCTTTGGCATGTTTACCCCTTGGGAAACACGTGATAGCTGGATTCCTGCTATTTGTATTATCTGTCCCTTGATTACTTATTTCATAGCACAGTCTAGCGTGGATGTAGGATTCTTGACGTTGCCTATTAATGGCTTACTGACCTTTTTAGGGCTTTGGCTGGGGAGAGAGAGGGTAGTAGGTAGTAGGTAGTAGGTAGTAGGTAGTAGGTAGTAGGTAGTAGGTAGTAGGTAGTAGGTAGTAGGTAGTAGGCGTACTCTGTTTTTGGATCAAAGGTTAATGTTCTGCCACAGATAATTTGAACATTATCACAGGCTTAGGAAGAACCATTGCAGGCATTGGACAAGGCTCCCCTATATTTTCCTCACCCCTACCGCTTATTCTGAGGGCATCTCACCCAACTCAAAATATAGCTAATAGAAAGACTGGTGTACATGTACCAATCCTGTTGTGCTTGGTTTCCTCGGGGCTTGTCAATTCTTCCATCGGGAAACTGGTTGTTATTGGACCGATCCGAAAGGGTAGCTGCAAGAGGATTTGCACGATTTAGACGCCTAAGATTGGGATAATAGCCACTTACATCATCTAAGTAATCAGTAAAGGTTTTTCGCAAACCCACTTCTGCTTCGATGTCTAAGTCCTTAAATACGCGAAACCTTAGCCCTACCCCCATAGGAATCACCATTTGAACAAGTTTGTAGGGTTCCGGATAGGGGCGCTCAGGATCTGGGTCATCCAGAAACTGACCTTCGGTACCCAAAGGTTGTAGGTCAATTAGGGTTCCGTTGAGATTTGCCCGCGGATTAATACGGGTAAATGCCAAGCCAATAAATGCATAGGGCACTACTGGAGGCCGATGTAAAAACCCTTGATGGGTGAATAAAAAGTTGCCTACTAAGTGTAGGCCAACTTCTTGGATTTCCGATTCAAAACTGAGATTTCTTGCCCTAATTTCAGGGTCGGTACTATTGGCATCTGATCCACTCACCTTTCCAAACAAGGCAGCCCCTCTCAAAGAAAACATTGGATTAAGTTTCAAAGAAACTGCTGCGCCTATACCAGGATGCACAGTTTCATAGGGATTGCTGGTAGAAAGGTCTCCAAAATAGCTCATCGCTCCCACAGATGCTCCTATGCGAACAAAAGCATCGTCCTGAGCGTGAAGAGAAACAAGTGTCAGAAGGGAGAGGGTTAGACCCCCAAATATTCTTTTAATACCCATTAGCCTATTGAGCTTTTTGTAAAAAATTGAGTTTGTCTAAATCTGGGTATAAATCTATCTATAGGGAGAAATTTAAGTGTGCTGACGTAAAACTAACAATTTTTACGCCAAAAAACGGATAGTACCTATTTTTTATCCCTGTTTCCAGTTTCTATTATCACTTCCCCACATTAGGCTTTTGCGCAAATTGTCTATGTGTTTGTTGGAATATACTTTAAGAAACTTCACATGGAAGTCAGAACAGCGAATAGCCAGTGAGGTAAAGGTTTTGACTAACTCCGTTCGTGTGTCTAGGGAAATCATAGCTTCCCCAGATCGGGATTCAATTTGGAGGGAAATCACCCAATTATCCGGTATAACGACGGGACGCACCGTTAACGAGTGTGGAGCAACAGGAGTAAGGACTAGCGTAGAAGAATTGGGGAAAATGATGGGCCCACCACAAGAAAGGCTATAGGCAGTAGAACCCGTAGGCGTAGCGACAATCAGCCCGTCTCCTCGATAGGTGTTGAGAAACTCCCCATTTATATACGCATTGATAGTAATCATCTCATTGCTCTTGCTCTTATGTATGGTAAGATCATTGATTCCCGTATTGTTGGGAGAAAAAATTCCGGGGGGATCAGAGACGACTGTCAGTAGGTTTCGGCAGTCAAAGTAGTACAGCTTTTCCAGGATTTTTTTGGTAGCAGGAATGAGGTCGTGTTGGGTAATACTAGTCAAGTAGCCTAATCGCCCAAAATTTACCCCAAAAATAGGGATACCAGAATCCTGTACCAGACGCACGGCCTCCAGAACTGTCCCATCGCCGCCAAAGCAATACATGTAAGTACAATCTAAAATTTCCTCAAGTGAATTGAATGGCGCTACTCCTAAGAGCTCTTCTGGATCCTCCATTTTTAAAATAAGGTCCTTTACATAAGGTTGAAATAGGGTATAGGGTATGCTGGAATCTGTAAGGAATTGAAAGAAACTGCGCAGTACTTTCAAGTCCGTGTTATTGGTATATCTTCCGAATATGGCGAGTTTCATAGAGATTAGCGAATGGGGAGACTACTGTGAAAATAAATCCCATCTTCCCCGAGGTGATTCCTGCTGTATTCAATTCGAAGCATCATATCGTAGAACCCAATAAAGTTGATTCCCAGGCCGTATCCAAATAGGCCTTGTCCTTTCAGGGTATTATCGAAATTACTTGTGGTGCGATCTTCTACATAGCCAAAATCTGCATATGAGCTTAGATAGGCTCCAAAAGGCATCTGTTGGAACATTTTTATCGGAATCATTTTTAGGTTTATCGTTTGGTAGGGTACTAATGCAAATTTCAACTCTCCTTTTGCCATTCCTACCCAACTGCCATCAATTGCATAACGTTCATATCCTCTAAGCTCCGTACTGATTCCCGGGAGGTCCTTGCCCCCCAACCCAATCGAACTCTTTTCAAAATAAGGGATCTCCTTCCCCAAGGTCAGCACATTCTGAAGTCCATAGGAAACGTTCCACCTTTTGCTTAAAGGAATGTGTTCTGCCCAAGTAAACCCGATCTTTGAAAATTGGTGAGTAGAGACTCCCGGTATCCCTGCATGTCGAAACAGTAGACGATACCTGCGCCCTTTTAAAGGAAAACTATGCCAGTCCCGTGTATCATGGCTATACGCAAGCACAATGGCGGGGTAGCTTGTTCGCAATTCATCTCCTGGTAGATATTGTTGGTTGAATACATTCAGGCTATCCTCAAAATTTTTCCAGGAATGGTCTAAGGATACTACTAGGTTTTTATAGATAGAAAATCGATGCTTTACCTGGAGAAATACACTCTGAGAAGTTTCCAATGGGGTGGATTCCAGCCGGTCCCATAAGGCCTGACTGCCTTCCGTACGGGTGATAATTTCATTCTTGTTGATAAATGAAGCCCCAAACGCCAAATCCGTGTACTGCATTCCAAAAATTCCTGGATGGGAATACCGAAAACGCAAGCGCTTAGAAAATCCCAATTGCCCAAAGAAAGTAAGCGTTTCATTTCTGCCTGTGACATTGTACCACTGCAAATCTAACCCATAAGATACTCTGTGAAAATCACCTTGGCTAAAGGAACGAATCAAGTCATAGCTATTGCGCTCTTCAGCCTTCACTTTGGGAATCGGAAAAATGTACCAACGTTCTTTGACGTGAATGACAATATGAAGCTCCAGCCCTACAATAAAGGGTTCTACTTCTACAGCAGAGAATAGACCGAGATTAAAGACATTCTGACGATTGCGTTCAAGGATATCTGAAAGAGATTTTACAGGTAATTGATCCTTCTCCCTGAACGTAAGTTCTCTTACAACAACCGTACGTTTGGTTTTTTTCGCACCTGATATAACGATCGTCCGTACCTGAACGGAATCGTTGACAGTAGCATATAGATTTCCTGCCCCTATAATTCCAAACAGGAGTGCCATCAGTACCGCGCAAGTGTAAGATGAACTATTCCCCTTTTTCACTAATTAAATATCCAAAAAATTCATGAGGGCATCAAGGTTTCTTTGATAGTTTTGGGGAAGTTCCCGGCGGGTGAATGTATGAATTACGTTGTAATTGAACCGATTAAAGCTAGCGACCAGACGTGAGGTTTCCTCAATATTCACTTTCAAGGTGACTTTATAGTTCTTCCCATTCCGGGTGGGAGAAACATAAAAGCTCATAACCTTAGCGTGTTCTGATTCAGCAATTCGCCCAATTTCTGATAAAACGAAACTATTTTGAGGGACTTCCAAAACTATAATGCTCCCGGGGTCCTCTAGGGCAAATAATGTGCCTAATTGATCAACTACGTCTCGAAGGGTAATTATACCTAGGTACTGTTTTTCAGGAGAAAGGACAGGCAGTACTTCCAGATTAAGGCTGTTCATTGTACTAATTACCTCGTAGATATGGCTGTATTCAAATACATAGGCTCCCTCTTTAGATGAGGTGTAACGGATGTTACCAATAGGGAGCATCAAATCCGCAGAGTCCAGAATTTCATCCTCGGAAACAAGGCCTAGGAATTTTCGGTCATCTACAATAGGAAGTTGATAAATCTTGAACTCACTCATCCAGCCCAGGACTGTCCAGGCGCTGTCAGTAGATTTGACAGAAGGCAAATTATCTGATATGAGTTCCGAAGCGATCATGAAGTAAGGACCTTTAGATGCTTTTGGAGGAATTGCCCCATGAGCTTATTGAAGATTTCGGGTTGCTCCATCATCGGAGCATGTCCACACTGATCGATGAAGCGCAGCTCTGTATTGGGAATGAGTTTATCAAACTCATGGGCGACTCTAGGGGGAGTAATATTATCGTTCAGGCCCCAAATAAGCAAGGTAGGGGCTTGTATCGCATGGATTTCTTCACTCATATTATGTCGCTGAGCAGAACGGGCAATTTTAATTACACTGAGGGTCTTAACATTGTCATTTACGATATCATATACCTCATCTACCAAATCCTTTGTAGCCATATTAGGGGAATAAAAGGTATAGGCTACTCTTTCTTCAACAAATTCATAATTACTCCTTCTGGGAAACCCCACGCCCATTCCTGTTTCAAAAAGACCTGAACTTCCCGTCAGGATAAGCGTCTCAATTTTCTCAGGATTGCGCAAGGTATATGCCAAGGCCACATGGCCTCCAAGGGAATTGCCCAACAGACTAAAGGCAGAAAGCCCTTTAACTGCAACAAACTCTTCGATAAAATCTGTGAGGCCATCAATTGTCAGGGTGATCTTTACACCTTTCTGGTACAAAGGTATCAATGGAATAATTACCCGACAGGATTGAGAGAACTCATCCAATACAGAGTTAAAATTGCTCAAGGCGCCAAAAAGACCATGCAGCACAATAATAATTGGGCCTTCACCCCTCTCTACATATTGGAACCTATCGACGGTTTGAATTTCCGGAGTCATATGCACAAAAGCCTAAACGGTTTCATTTTAGAACTACAATTATACAAAATAGTCGGATGTGTAAAGCAAATTACTTTACACAATCTCATAACGTAAGGAAAAAGCTAAAGTTTTGAGAACTTTTCAGCGAATAGGAGTGGGTTTGTTTACGCCTGGTTGAGGAGCAGGCTGAGGGCCACCATTTTGTGGAATGGGTTTATTCAGTCCATGCTTATTTACCTGACGATTGACTTCCTGTAGGGCCTGAATACCTTTTCCCAAAACGATTCTAGAGAAGCCTCTCACGGGGGTGTACAACCTTGAACCACGAGCATTTGCTTCAGAAGGGAAATTAACATTGCCAAGAATCACAAATGCTACACTCAATACGAAAGTTGCCACAGCCCCTCCTAATATTGCTCCTAGTGCATTATCAATCTTTACCTTTTTCCCCCATTCATCCATGAGATCCAGAATACGGGAAAAAACAATGTAGGCAACAATGAAAACGGCGATGAAGCTCAATAAAAGAGCATTTGAGGGAGACATCTGCAACTGAAGCGAGTCAATGAAAAAGTTGCGGGCAATGTACCAGAACCTAGCTGCAGCCAGGGCGGATAGAACAACTGAAGCAATGTTATTGGTGATCTGAAACAATCCCTTTTTTGCCCCAGTATACATTCCTAGGAATACAACCGTAATGATAATAATATCCAGCGGATTGAGTACACTTTGATCTTCCATAGGAGATGCATTAATTTATTGATCTATGGTTCAGCTATTTAACCCAGAAGCCCTCTTACTATTGTAGAAATCATCTTCCCATCTGCCCTCCCAGCAAATTTCTTCGTAGCAACTCCCATTACTTTTCCCATATCCTTCATAGAGCTTGCTCCAGTCTCTTCAACAATGGACTTCAATGCTTCCGTGAGCTCTGCTTCACTTACTTGATTGGGGAGATATTTTTCAATTATAGCTAATTCCTCTGCTTCTGTTTGGGCTAGGTCTTCGCGATTATTGCTCTTGAATTGCTCAATAGAATCCCTTCGCTGCTTAGCTTGCTTGGTCAATAATTTTAGCTCTTCTTCTTCCGAAAGTGGACTTCCTGCCTCTCTCCCTTCTGCGGTTTCGGCAAGCAAAATAGCTGACTTTATTGCTCTAAGTGCGCGGAGTGCTGCTTGATCTTTGGCCTTCATGGCCGTTTTCATATCCTGACCTAAGGTATCTTTCAAACTCATGTTAGCAAAATTACAAAAATCTTAGTAAAACATCAGCAGGAGTTTCCTTGTCAAAGGCTTTCACTTGTTGGCCTTGGTTGTTGTACAGATAAATACTAGGTATTTGGCTGTAGCCAAAGTATCCATCAAATAAAAACTGTTTGTCAATCAAGATGTGTACGTTAT
The DNA here is from genome assembly GCA_039197765.1 of Bacteroidota bacterium. Lineage (GTDB taxonomy): Bacteria > Bacteroidota > Bacteroidia > J057 > J057 > JBCCTX01. The sequence goes on along the minus strand of JBCCTX010000219.1, from coordinate 2,605 downwards.
CCCAATCTCCTCCTAAATATTTCTCTCCAAAGTCTCTGGCTGCAATAGGCTCCTCTGTAGTAACCCAAATCTGCTGTACATTCGTTAGCTCATTTTTTGCCTCCTTCATCCAAGTAGCTTGCTGCTGGCAATGCTCGCAATAAGGATCAAAGAAAAATACAATCGTTGGGATATCGGAGCGAAGTTGTGCATAGGTAAAGGCCTTCCCATCCAGATCTGAGAAACTAAACTGGGGAAGGCTTTGCTGTGCCTGAACTCCTGAAAAGGTCAAAAAGAATGTAACAAGGGGAAGGAATAACTTTTGGAAAAATTTCATATAAAATTGATTTTTACCCTCCTTATACGAAAAAGTTTGGGAGATAGGTTATCAATTTTAAGAAAATTTTTGCCTTTCTGATTGATACAATTTATCCATAAAGTACATGTGGGGAAGCGTGAGGGTAGAAATGGCAATGAAGAAAATGAGGTAAGGAGAAATATAGGCGTTGAAAACCTGAATGGATACTAATAGGCCAAGCAAGCCAAACAAACTAATTAAGGTTAGAGGCCATGCCATTTTAAAGAAAGTTCCAAGTGTACCTGCTTCCTTACCTTGTGCAAGCTGCATCTCCTTGAGCTCTGAATGAATCGAAGCTAATGCATGCCAAAGCCCAAAATAAACAGCAAAGCTAACCAGAAGGGTAGATGCATAAAACAAGCACATTAAAGCCAAAAGATTTACCCCTTCGAATATCACTTGCTTCTTACTCATCCAATTTACCTTATACGCCCATAAAAGGGAGCATAAACTAATTCCCCCCAAGACCCATGGTAACTTGCTAATCCATGGCTGTAAAGGAACTGCTGGTAGAAAATGGACAGGAATCAAGGTACTCAGTATCTGGTAGGAGGATTCCCAATGAAACAGGGTGATTCCTGCCAGTACTGTGGAGCCCCAGATTAGGTAAAGGCCAATCTTCCAAAGATTTTTCTCTGAGGCTTTTAAATATAACAACTGCGATTGACCAAAATGATAAATGGAGATGAATAAGAATACTATTAGACTTAGGGTAGGAAAAAAATACCATAGTACCCCATACATCAAAATCCCTATTAAGTAAAAGCCTAAAAATCGGACATAAGAAATGCTGTGGCCATGGGTCTTTTGAACATGCGCGTAGACCAAATGATCGGTAGCACCATGCGGTATCCCCGTCAACACCATACAGGCAATAAAAAAGAATAGCTCAATCTGCTTTAGCCACACTGGCGACAACAAACTCAAAAGCAGAATCAAAAGCGTAAAGCCCATGACAAGCTTATAGAATGGATTAAGCTGTATATTCAAGGTGCTGCTTATTAGAAGATTTATTTGAGTATCTAGGCATTTTTTTGCCCTTCCAGGACTTGCGAATATAGTAATGATAAATCGCCTTTAAAAAAGGTATCCATGGAAGTCGACCCAAGAGATAAAGATCCTCTTTAAGCGAGCTTTCTTCGTCGAGAAAGCGCAAGATTTTCTGAAACCGATTTTTTCTAAATAGCTTCTCAAATATAGGTTTAATTAACTCTCCTTTTTCTTGGATGATGTATAGGAGTAAATCATCATAAAATGCAAATCTAGAAGCGCTTTTGGGTGCATGCCTTGGAATCCCTTCATGGGTAAGATGATAAACTATATGTTTTACATCCTCCTGAATTCGCTTGAAAGTATATCCCGTAGTTGCTTTTGTGAATCCTCCCGCAGTACCTAAATTAAGGATATGCTTACCAGAGGTTCGTGGAAAGCGGTAGTTCGTCATGGGGATAACCCCTTTTTCGTGCTCAAGAATTTCGAAGGCTTCCCCTGGATATCTCTCTTCCATATAGGCCATCAACCCTTTTTGGTAAACTTTATCCGAAAGAGTCTCTTGAGAAAATACGGTAAATTCTATAAGTGCTTCATCTGGACTGAAAGGTAATATGTACACAAAACGACTAACTCCATTTTGTGTAACGCCGAAGTCCATTAGAGTCATTGAAGAGGGGTCAAATAGAGGGGATTGAGCTTTTATTTTCCATCCCCAAAAGTGTTGCTTTAGAAAAATATCTTTAGGCGTTAACTCAGGTCTCCCTATAATGCTGTTAAATACCCACCTACCTGTAAAATTTCCTTGGGTAGTATGGACCATGGCTCCGTTTGAAAGATCTTCCAATTGAAGGACCGTAGCCTGCTTTATCTGCACATTTTCATGCGAAGCAATCAGGGCATGCATTTCCTTGTAGAAGCTTAAACTATGTATGCAATAATAGGAAAGTGGAGCGACAGATTGGTTGAGGGAAAAAGAATCTGACCGGAAGATAAGGTTCTCCCAGGAACTTTGTGAAATGCTTGGAAAGTAGGGTTTTTCGGCCCAATAGCACCAAGTTTTGTCATTGCTCAATTTCTGGGACTTATCAAGGAGAAGAATCCTTTTGTCCTTCAAAGGTGAGTTAAGGAGTTGATATACCAGACTCAACCCTGCACATCCTCCCCCAGTTAATATGTAGTCGTAGTCAGGTTTCACGAATCCAGGATTATGGGAACCAAGAAAAGTTTGCGAGCAAAAGGTGGTAGGTAGAGAAAATTGAGAGGGAGCTAGGATAG
>JBCCTX010000218.1:0-13088 GCA_039197765.1 Bacteroidota bacterium | reverse complement strand
TGATGGTACTTTCAGAATAGTTACCCAACTCCATTTGGGCAATCATTTTTTTTCGTAATTTACTCATAAGTCTTTAAGATCTATTAATGAATTAATTGACTATCAATTCATTATAGAAAAATCTCAAAGACTTTCAGCCGACTCTCGAGAGAAGAGACGGCTGTTTTTTTACCCCATTCTTTAAACAAAGAAGACTAGCGCCGTAGGCGATTTTGTTCAACATTTAGCTAACGGGAACAAAGTTCCCATTATTTCCTATTGGTAATTTACTTCAATTCCCACTATACCCCCTATTTTCCCGTATAACTGGGAACTTTTTTACCATAATTAAAAATAGTGGAGAAGTCATAGGGTATTTTCTTTCAATAGTTAAATCTCTAAAAAATCCAACGGACTACAAAGTTTTTCCTTGGCTTTTCGGGTTATATGGGTATAAATTTCGGTGGTCTCACTGCTATTATGTCCCAAGAGTACCTGTATATAGCGCAAATCCATTCCTCGCTCTAGCAAATGGGTGGCAAAGGAATGCCTTAAGGTATGTACGGTCGTATAGGGATTTGCACCCGCTTTTGCCACCGCCCGCCGAAAAATCTTCCGAATACTGCTGGTAGAGTAGGGGCCTCCATCTGGCCCCTCAAATAACCAGTATTGAGGTCTATATTCTGTCAAATAACCTTTAAGGGTTTCTACAAGCTTATCCGAAACGATGGAATAGCGATCTTTTTTTCCTTTCCCTGCTTTGACAAATACCGTTTTTCGTTCCAGATCAATATCTACTTTCCGCATGTTGACACTTTCTCCAATTCTCAAGCCCGCGCTGTAGATCAACATGAGGATTGTTTTGTGTTTAAGATTTGGGATGGATTTGAGAATGGCTATTACCTCGTTCTCACTAAAAACTTCTGGAAGCTTAAAGCTCTTTTTAGGCCGTAACTCGTAAAAAGTTCGCTCTTGGCCCAATACCTTTTCGTAGTAAAACTTCACGGAATTCACGGCCTGATTTTGCGTGGAATCTGACCATCGTTTTACCTTGACCCCGTCCAATAAAAACTTCATCAAGGCTTTTTTATCCAATGTTTCAGGATGCGTATCGGGGTAGAAACACAATAGTTGTTTGAAAAAAGAGGTGTAGGTTTTGACCGTACGATAACTGTAGCGCTGTAGCCTTAACTTTTCTTCTAAGCGAATGAGCTCTGCTTGATAAAGTAGCTCTACCTGAGCTTTTTTTCTCTTGGGCACTAGGTCCTGGGGTTTTGCTTCCAATACACTAATCTGACTTGGCCCGAACTGCTGCTTCAGAACTTTATAGGCTTCCTTGGTATAGGGAATGTGCCAACAACGATGATCAGGGGTCCACCGACTGCCGGGGATCTTCTTCATAGTAAGCGGAAAAGCCTTGTCAAACCCATGTGGCTTAATGCCAATCCTTCGCTGGGATTCAAACTCAAGAGGGAAAATGGAAAGTTTCATAAAGGCTTTTGAGTTCCAAAAACCCTGAAAATCCAGCAAAAATCAAACATCTAGATCATTTAAGTGAATCTTAACCGTTAGTAACGGATAATAACCGTTAGCGCCCGTAGCATGAAATAAGCCCTTATCCTAAGCATATGGAAAGCCGAACCTGTAAAATGTGCAAGACCCCCCTCAGGGGAAGATCGGACAAAATATTTTGCTCCATTCACTGTAAAAATGAATACCATCTCAAACTTCGAAGGGCCACTGCTAAAGTGGTTAAGGAAACAGATTCCATTCTTCATCGCAATCGGTCCATTCTTCTGGAAATCATGGGCAAAAACAAAACCCAAAAGAAAATAGATCGACTCATCCTGGAAAAGAAAAAATTCCGCTTCAACTACTTCACCGGTACCTATGTCAATAGGCATGGGAAAACCTATCACTATGTGTATGATTTCGCATGGATGAGCTTCTCCGATCAAGAAGTACTCCTTGTCAGAAAAACGAAACATAGTGATGTATAGCATATATTTTCACAAGAGTACCCCATTCGATCCTTAGAAGTGCTACTTATCTACCATAAGTTCGTTAGCTGAGGGAATAGTATATTTCATTCATTCCCCTTCACCCCTTATTCACTGTCCGCAACCCCCGTTTCACAATATACTGCGTAGCCTTGGAATCCGATTCTTTGGTCCACCTAGCACACACCTCCTTCACCCAGCCTGGCTGGGACTTAGAGGCGTCATTCAACCAATTTGCTACCGCGTTTTGGACATATTTAGAAGGATCAGCCTTAAGGGGTTCTATGAGAGCGAGACCCTTCTGAGGATGTTGCTGGAATTCTGCTACCTTTTTTACCCAAACGCCCACAGGCCGAAGCGCTTCTGCGGCAAAACGACGCACATTTTCATCTTCAGAACTTGTCCAGTTCGCCAAAATTTCTACAGCCTGGTCAAGGTCTTGGATCAACTTTTCCTTTACGGCGAAGATTACTACTTCCCGAACGCCGAAATGCCGGTCCGCAGCAAAACGTTTCATGGCAGGGAGTAGGGATTGAACCTGTTCGTATTGAAGACTGAAGGCCCAGCATGCCCAACAGCGAACTACATCGGATTCATGGGATTGGAGGGATTCCAAAATTGGAGAGCCTGCACCCAGTTTGCCAAATTCCAGGCCTATGAGTTTTGCATGGGTATTAGCCGTAGGTTTTTTCTCAGACCCAAGTATTTCTTCGAACTGTGGCAACCAAGATTCTTTATTCTCTTGTGCTAACACCCTCTGTACCAGGTTGAGTTGATCGACTGCTAGCCACTCCATGAGGTTGGCTGTTTCGATTTTCCCGGTGTTGAGGAGTTGGAGAACTTCTGGGGGAATTTCAGATACTTTTCGTGCGCCTTTGCGGTTTAGGATTTCTTGTGGGATGCTCATGATTTTTTGTTAAACTCTGTTCTGAAAGTTAAAGGTATTATTTTTTACCACAGAGAAAAGGAGTAATCAAAAGAGGAGTAGGAGATTGGGTGATATTCCTGAATAAGTGTCAAATTGTATTGAGTTTTCTATCTTGTTCAAACCTCAAACCTAGTAGCCCCTTTTTAGGGCTAGGAGCTCAACCTCAAACTCAAAGATCCTTTTTATGTCCACACATCCTATTACCCTCCGAGACCAGAGCCAAAACACCCTAAGCCTTTTTCCAGCAGAGAATTCCAAAGGACTTACGATTCTCGTTTTGCCTGCTATGGGGGTAAGAGCTTCCTACTATAAGCACTTTGCTGCGCAAATGGCATCTTTGGGGTATAACGCCATTACAGTGGATCAACGCGGACATGGACATTCTTCTATTCGTCCGAAACATGGCGTGAACTTTGGCTATGAGGAAATGATTCAGGACACGAAAGAGGTGGTGGAGGAAATCGAGCGCCTTTTTCCCAATACCCAACTCATGATTGCTGGACATAGCCTTGGGGGGCAGGTAGCTTCGTTATTCGCCGCGCGATATCCTGGGAAAATTAAGGCCCTAGCTCTGATTGCTGCTTGCTCGGTATATCATGAAGGCTGGTCGGGAGGACAGGCAGTTCAATTAAAAGTTATTTCCAGGGTTTTTTATCCCCTTAGTCAGCTTGTCGGGTATTTTCCCGGGAAAGTGGTAGGCTTTGGAGGCAAGGAAGCCAGAGGAGTGATGCGCGACTGGTGCCACAATGCAAAATCAGGTTTATATGAACCTGCGGGATCTGATTTTAACTATGAACAGGCCTTGACAAGTACCCAAATACCCATTTTTGCCGCATCAATGGAAGGAGATTGGCTAGCTCCTTATAAGGCTGTAGCTAATCTTTACGCCAAATTTCACCCCGAATCCCCGATTACCCATTTGTCTGTTACCAAAGAGAATTCCCACATTGAAAATTTAGACCATTTTACCTGGGCTAAATATCCTCAATTTATGGCAAATACCTTGAATTCCTGGATTGAAGACCATTTGGCCTGAATACCTAAATTATTGGACCGTTTAGCATAAGTGCGTATTCTCCTAGCTCCTAGTTTTGTTCTGTGAGCTTAGGCAACACTTTTTATCACTTCCCTTTTGGGGTAAAACGTTTATCATGAAACTCTTAACAACTGTTTGGACCATGGGAATTCTCCTGCTAGGATTGAGTTCCAGTCCTTTGACTGCTCAAGATGCAGACGCAAACGTAACGATCAGCAAGGTCATTGAGGCATCAGCAGATGATGTCTGGGGCGTATTGAGAAAAATGGATGATATCCATGAATATTCCTCTCTTATTGCCCGAGTAGAATGGACTGGAGCCCACGGAATTGGCGGACAACGCGTGTGCTATTCTCCCGATGAGCAAGGTTACTACAAGGAAAGCATTGTACAATTCAATGACCAGGGGCGAACCTATAGCTATGCCCTGGTAGAGGGCGTTCCCTTTGAGGGGATGGTAAATTCCTTCAAAGTAGTAGACTTGGGATTTAAAAAAGCTATGATTGTCTGGACCTCCAACTACGATGCTTTTATTGAGAATCCACAAATGACGGAAGAGCAGTTTCTCGCCTTTATTCAGAATGCAATCCATGAAATGATCGACAATGTAAGCAACACAGCTCAAGGAGCGTAAATTTCTTCCTTTTTCCTCGGATGCATGCGGTGCCATGCATCCCTTTTTTCTCTCACTTGGCACTTCAAACAACCAAAATTTATGGGATCTCTATACACCTTACAACTGTTCTTCCTTATGTCACAAAGCAATAATGAGGGATTTGAGCGGTTTCTTATTACCAGTACGATCCTCTCTCGAGAGATTGAGGTCATTACCCTAGACACAGATCCCTCCCAACCCAATAAGCCGATTATCTATTTTACGGATGGAGAAAAAGTATGGGACAAAACGGGAGAAGCCTTTTTTAGAGCCCTCGTTCAAAGAAAAGAAATTCCCTCTGCGGTATTCGTTTTCGTAAGTACAAAGGACCCTAAAACCGGGGTGGATAATCGCAATGAATATTTTTTTTGCAATGAATCGTACATGCAATTCTTTGAAAAAGAACTGATCCCACGGGTTGAGCAAAATCTGCCTGGATCAACCCATCCCATGAATAGGAGCCTTATTGGAATTTCCTTCGGAGGCTTAAATGCCGCGTACTTTTCTTCGAAATCTGAGCTGTTTCAAAATTTCGGCTTGCTTTCTCCTGTAACCTATCCCTGTGAGGACCTTTCAACACTAATTACCTTCTCTCAGCGGGAAGATCTCCGCATATACCTTTCCTCTGGCCGCAATGATGCAGAGAACTATGTGGCTTCCCTTGAACCTTTATATATTTCAAAAGGCTATCAAGTCCAATCAATCCAAACCGAAGGGGGGCATGACTTTGAGAATTGGAAGCCCCAAATGGTACCTATGCTCCATTTTTTGACAAAGGAAGCTAGGATTAGGAACTAATAAGTACTTAACCAAAATGATTGAGGGGTTGGCACATGGCAAAAAATGAAATGTACCCAATTCCCCTTGCAGCATTGGAATTTTGTTTCGAAGAAGAGGGGTGGGGGATGCCCAATGACAACAAAACAGCTGGATAATCCTCCCTTCTGGGTTTTGTCAGGTGCAGAAAACCGCATTCATTTAATTCTCACTTCCTTTTTTTCTTCTTCTTCCGTTTCCGCCAGGGGGCATCAATCTGCCAGTCTCCTGCCATGATACATCCATAAGGCTGAATACGATCCACCACTTCTCCTAGGCCAAATTGTTTCATCTGCCGCTGGACGGCATCTGCATTCTTGTAGGCTGAGGGGAGTTCAGAGATATCGATGTGCCCAGAAAAGAATCGAATATCTAGTCCTTCAGTTTCCTCCGCAAAGATGGCTTCCTTGGTCTTACCGGCCTTGCTGCGAATATGTTGTGAACGGCTCACATTTCGTCCGGCTCCATGTGGGGCAAAGCCCAGGTTCGTAGAAGTGCGTTCTCCTTTTACGATGAGAACGGGTTCACTCATATTGAGCGGAATGAGCCGTAAGCCTTCATGTGAATCGGGTACGAATCGATCATCTAATGGCGTTGCCCCCTTCGCATGGAAGAACTTGTTGCCTTCTTTAAAGACAAAGTTGTGTTCGTTCCAAAACCTGAGGGTAGGCTCTACGCCCAAATACACACAGGTGCTATGGTGCAATACCTGATGGTTGAGTTTGGTCCAATCCCTTACGATTTGTAAGGCCTCCCAGTATTGTTTTCCCTTCTCTTCCTCATAGGGAATCCAGGCATTTTTTGCCAAGGTTTGAGGGGAAAGTTCCTTCCGAAATGCTTCGGCAATTCGCATGCCCTTGGAGAACAGATATGCTCCCAAGCCTCGGCTTCCATGGTGAGTAACCATGATCGTTTCTCCGGTTTCTTCCGAAATTCCTACATAGAGAAAATGGTTTCCATCCCCCTGAGTCCCTAGATGGGTTAGAGCCAGTCTTTCACTCTTCTCATCGTTTAGGAAGTAGTTTTCTTTCATCTGCTCCTTCAATTCCTTGGGAACTTCAAAAAAGTCTGTTCTGCCCCCTCCTCCGAAATGGGTTATGCTTTGGGCAGTGTCCAACACCTTTTTGGGATCTACCTTTCCAAAGGAAGTCATCATTACCGAGCAGCAGATATCTGCACTGTGCATAGCCGGATGTATGGCATTTTCCGCTACCGCAACTCCTCCCACAGGGATTTGTCCCCTAGCTCCCGTAGGGCAGGCATCTGGCATGATGGCTCCCGCTATCAGCGTAGGGGTACGCATGAGTTCCTCCATCGTGCGCAACACCATGTCTACATTTTCTTGCTCTTCTAAGGTTTCAGCTTCTATATTTTTATGATAGGGGCGAGGGTGCTCATGTGGATCTAAAAAAGGGGGCGGGCAAACCGAATCCAGGAATTGGATTAATTCTGTTTCCGCTAGGTTATGGGTATTTACATGCGCAAGGGCTTCTTTAAACCATTTTCCAGGTCTGTATCCTAATTCAATCAGGTGCTTTCCGGTAATCATTATGGGTAATTTAGATAAATTGTCTTCCATCCACAGCTTTCCTCAATGGAAAATATTCCTCCTACTCACTGATATTTCAAAGGTCTATACTTTCTGCGCAATCATTTTGCGTAGTCTATGAAATTAAGGTATAATGGCCTTAAATAGGTTAAGGAACTATTCGATTAACCTGTCTGATTTAACTCCATAAGAAAATAATTCAGTCCATCATTCATTTTTTATAAAAAAATTCTATACATAATTTAAAAACGTGATAAAGGCCTTGGTTGATTCGTGTCGAAGATCCCTTAAAAGGGCGAGGTGTTTGGGTTCTTTTTTTCGGCAAAAAAAACACGAAGGATTTATTTTAGGATAAATTTTTCCCAGAAATACTAAAGGAAATTTAAAATAATTAGGCTGCACAGTATCGTATAGCAAGAAAAAAGTTTTCCATGGCACTCAACAAAAACGCGCTGATCCGCTACCGTACGATTGACAAATGCTTGCAAAATCCCTACCGGAAATGGACGTTGGAGGACTTGATTGAAGCTTGTTCTGAATCCCTGTACGAATACGAGGGAAAGCAGGTAAATGTGAGCCGAAGAACGGTCCAATTAGATATACAAAATATGCGCAGTGAAAAACTGGGCTACAATGCACCTATTGAGGTGTATGATCGAAAATTTTACCGCTATGCAGATCCAAAATACTCCTTGACAGATCTTCCTATCAATGAATCAGATCTCAGCGTGCTAATGGAATCTGTAGAGATGCTCAAGCAATTTTCGGACTTTTCTCTGTTCTCCGAGCTTAAGGGATTGCTGCACAAGCTAGAAGATCGGATTTACAGTGAAAAAAGCGATCAATATCCCATTATTCATATAGATAAGAATGAGCAGCTAAAAGGCCTGGAGCATTTGGACGTTTTGTATCAAGCGATTTTGAAGCAGATCGTCGTTGAAATTACCTATCAATCCTTTCAGGCTCGTGAGCCCCAGACCTTTCCCTTTCACGGGTATATCCTGAAAGAATTTAACAACCGATGGTTTGTTGTGGGTAGAAGACATCGAGATGTTCAGATAACTACGCTGGCCTTAGACAGGATACGGGCTATCGGTATGAATTTATCCTTAGCCTACCATCGCAAAGATTTTGATCCAGATGCATATTACAGAAATACTTTTGGGGTTACGGTCATGGGAGAAAGTCAGCTAGCGGAGGTGAAGTTGGTTGTCGATCGAAAAAATGCTCCCTACGTCCTGACCAAACCCTTTCATCACAGTCAGGAGTTGCTAGAGCAACGATCGGATGGGAGCGTTCTTATCCGTTTGTGGGTACATCAGAATTTTGAATTAGAGCGACTGATCCTAGGCTTTGCCGATTCCATTGAGGTACTTCATCCGCCTCGTTTACGGCAACGGATCGGACGAAAACTATATTACGCTGCTAAGAAATATGAAGAAGACGTGGTATCTTGAGTATCCAAGTATATACAAATGAATCGCTGTTGTTTACTCCTTCTTCTCACCCTTTTATCTGTAGGATGCAAAGAGCAAATTCCTACAGTTAGGTATCGACAATACCAAATTCAGACTCGCTTTACTATTGTAGCGGATACGATCTCTATTTACGTCAAAAACTCTCTTAAATGTCCCTTGAGAGTAGGGGCTAGAAGTGAGAATAACCCTACTGAAAAGGTTCTTCAAGCCTACTTTCCCATGCTGTTGGATCCCTTGCAAGACACAAGTTTGTGGATAATTGCCGACACGAGCCAGACTTTTGACACTAACGTACACATAAGGTTTCCCTCTGTATTTGGTGATCCCGATCGCGAGATTGAGTTAGTTCCTCTTAGTTTACCTTTTCCTGAAGGAAAGAGCTATAGCATCATTCAGGGATATAATGGGTCCTATAGCCACCAAGGTACGTATTCACGTTATGCCTTGGACTTTGATACGCGTATTGGAGATACCATATGTGCAGCAGATAAGGGGGTAGCTGTAGGGGTCATTGAGGGATACAAAGAGTGGGGAGATAACCGAAAGTGGCGAGATTTTGCCAATTACATTACTTTGTACCATCCCCATTCAGGTTTATTCACCCAATACGTACACCTGGATTTTGAGGGGAGCTTGGTAGCGGTAGGAGATAGCGTGAAAATGGGGCAGCCCATTGGTATATCTGGGAAAACGGGTTGGTCCAGTGTAGAGCATCTCCATTTTAATTCTATAGTTCCCAAAGAGAAGGAATTTCATTCCGTTCCCATTGAATTCCTGGAAGGATATAAAGGGTCTGCCTTAAAGCGAAAGGACCGTGTGAAAAAATAAGTGTATTCATGGGAAGCAAAGAAGAAAAAGCTTTTTACTATGTGATCTGGGAGCTTGATAATGAATCCATTGGACACTCCAATATTAATAAAATACGCTATGGAAAGGAGGCTTCGATGCATTTGCATGTATGGCCCCAACAATCTAGAAAGCAAGGCTTAGGGACGCAGTTTGTTCGTATGACCTTATCCCATTACTTTGAACAGTTTCAGCTAATGGTTCTGTATTGTGAACCTAATGCCTTAAATGAAGTCCCTAATAAAACCCTTCGTAAGGTGGGGTTTGAGTGTATAGAACAAAGAGAAATGGTACCTGGATGGATCAATTTCTATCAGCCTATCAATCGATATCGGATGACGAGAGCACAATATGAAATATTGCTATGAATTACCAATTTGCCTTTTCTACCTTATGTGAGGAGGTTCGAAGCATGGAAAATCCTGGTAAGGTCGCAACTTATATCCCTGAGCTAGCCCATGTGGATCCCCATAAGTTTGGGGTATACCTACGCAGCTTGGATAACCAAGCCGCTGGCTTTGGCGATTGCACGGAGAAATTTTCTATCCAAAGCATTGCCAAGGTGTTGTCCTTGTCCATGGCTTATCAAATACTTGGAGAGGCACTATGGAAGCGAGTAGGGGTGGAGCCCTCTGGTGATCCCTTCAATTCCTTGGTTCAACTGGAATTTGAAAAAGGAATTCCTCGAAATCCCCTGATTAATGCAGGTGCAATCGTAATCTGCGATGTTCTCATGAGTGAACTCGAGACTCCTCAGGATAATTTTTTGGCGTTCATTCGCAGGCTTTCTGGTATCCCCGACCTTTCTTATAGCTTGCACATCGCAGAATCTGAAAAAGCCACTGGGTATCGCAATGCTTCTTTGGTAAACCTCATGAAGTCATTTGGCAATATTCACAATGAGGTAGAAGAGGTCCTGGATTTGTACTTTAAGCTATGTTCTATAGAACTTTCCTGTGAGGAACTGTCGCAGACTTTTCTGTTTTTAGCCAATGGAGGGATAAATCCATTAAATGGAGAGCGTGTAATTACCCGAAGCAAAACCAAACGAATCAATGCCATTATGCAGCTCTGTGGTTTTTACGATGAGGCGGGAGAATTTTCTTTTCGGGTGGGAATTCCTGGTAAGAGTGGGGTAGGAGGAGGAATTGCTGCGGTACTGCCCGATGTGTATAGCATCGTGGTTTGGAGCCCTCCCTTAAATGAAAAGGGGAACTCTTATAAAGGGGTGAAATTTCTAGAGCGTTTTACCTCGTTGACAGAGTCTTCGATATTTTAAAGAGTCTTGGATTTCTTGCTAGTAAAAAGAAGTTGAATGTATGGAAGAGCATCTGGAGGATTTTATCGACTACCACCTTTCGGAAATATATACCCTGAGAAAGCTGTTAAATGACTGTCTGGAAGAGGGTAATTATTTGGGGGCTCATCAATATAAAAAGGCCTTGTATGTGAAGACTAAGGAATATTACCAGCTATTGGAACTTAAGTATCACAATTTTAAAGATATACGTGTAATTGAGTCGAAAATTAACTCCGTAAAAAGGCTCCTGAGGAGTGAGGTTTATGAGGACAGGAGAGAAAAACTAGAAGATCAACTCCTGCAACTAGAGGAGGAGTGGATGGAGCTGGAGGAAGCTTCCATAAAATTTAATAAGAGACGTCGGGTAAATAGGAATGTGTTGGATGAAGCGTTAGAAGAGGCAAAGACAGGTAAGGTGGAAAAAATTCGGTTTATTCTCAATAAAACGGAGAATCTTTATCTGGATGTGATTTTTCATTCCCCTTTTGAGGTAGATTTGGCCTCCACGCCCTTTCTGGAGATAAAATCTGCCCAACTACTCGGGGAAAAAAGACCTAAGCAATTGAGGTACCATGGTTTTGAAGAACAAGAAGGTCGACTGAAAGTAACGCTTAGGGGAGAGGAAGCAATTCTGCTGGGAGAAGTGAAAGAGATGCTTGTGAAGTTAGTATTTGAAACGTTTGAATCTTATGTCGATCTGGTGCAAACTCCTAATTTTTCCATGTTGGTATACCCCAAAGATTCATCTTCTTGATCGAATTATGCAAACGCTTATTATCAGAAGACGGAGGCTGTAAGTTGCTGTATATTTTGATATTTTTAGATGGAGAAGGTTCTACGTTAGTTTCTACCTAAAAATTCACTACCATGAAAGGATTACTATATTCAATTGTATTAGGCTTAATCGCTTGTATATATTCCTGCACCTCTCATTCCGAGTCCTACTCAGAAGAAAATAGACCTAATATCCTCCTCATTATGGGAGATGATATGGGTTATTCGGACCTGGGATGTTATGGAGGAGAGATTCAGACTCCCAATCTCGATCAATTGGCGGCCAATGGATTGCGGTTTACCCAGTTTTACAATACTGCGCGCTGTTGTCCTACCCGAGCTTCTTTGCTTACTGGACTCTATCCGCAGCAAGCGGGAATTGGGCATATGGTGAGTGATCGGGGAACGCCTGCCTTTCGAGGAGATTTGAGCGACCAGGCTGTTACGATTGCAGAAGTACTAAAAGGTGCTGGCTATGCTACCTATATGGCGGGTAAATGGCATGTGACACCCTATGTGATCGAGAACCCAGATAAGAAGAACTGGCCTAGACAACGGGGCTTCGATAAATTCTTCGGCATGATTTCTGGGGCAGGAAGCCTGTATGATCCTCGTTCCTTAGCAGAAGATAATGCCTACGTAGCTCCACGTGAAGGCTTCTATTGTACAAAGGACTTTACAGACTATGCCATGGAGTGCATTAAAGCACATGAAGCAAATAGCCCCTTCTTCTTGTACCTATCCTATACCGCTGCTCATTGGCCTATGCATGCCCCTGAACCCGCAATAGCGGAATATGAGGGGGTCTATGACGAAGGATGGGATGTGATGCGGGCCAACAGGTATGAGAAAATGAAAGACTTAGAATTGATCCGTCCAGCGTGGGAAATGACTCCACGAGATTCTTTTGTGCAGGCTTGGAGCGAAGATATACCCGACCGGGATTGGGAGATAGCCAATATGGAAACCTATGCTGCTATGGTGGATTATATGGATGGGCAAATTGGGAGGGTAGTGGAACTACTTGAACGCAAAGGGATGCTGGACAATACGTTGATTTTTTTCCTCCAAGATAATGGGGCATGTGCGGAAGAGCTAAACTGGATAAAGAACCGCCCTACCGAAGAAGAATTAGTCCCTATGCAACCCGGTGAGTTACAAACTCAAATGGTTCCTACCATTACCAGAGCGGGTAAGCCCATAAAATTGATGAAAGAGGCATGGCCAGGCCCTCCCGAAGGCTATACTGCCTATGGCCTGAATTGGGCCAATGCCAGCAATACCCCCTTTCGAGAATATAAACATTGGGTACACGAAGGAGGTATCTCCACGCCTTTAATTGTCCATTGGCCTCAACGGATCTCTTCTGATTTGGGTGCCTATCGACAGGAACCTACCCACCTAATCGATATCATGGCTACTTGTGTGGAAGTATCAGGCGCTAGTTATCCTCAAACCCACCGCAATCAACCCGTACACCCCCTAGAAGGAAAAAGCCTGATTCCTGCATTTGAAAACCAAAGCTTAGAACGCGAAGCTATCTATTGGGAACACGAGGGCAATCGCGCGCTAAGAATGGGAAAGTGGAAGCTCATTTCAAAGGCCAGTAAAAAGCACTCTTTTATTTGGGATAAGGTAGAGGAATTGGAACTGAGCGCTTGGGAGTTATACGATATGGAAAAAGACCGAACCGAAATGCACGACCTTTCTGCCCAGAATCCAGACTT
>JBCCTX010000217.1:0-13189 GCA_039197765.1 Bacteroidota bacterium | reverse complement strand
GCCATTAAGGCCCTCGCACACTACAACTGAGACTACAAAAAAAGTTGTTTTTGTCCATACACACGACAACTTTTCTTCACAAGTGCAACAATTTTATCACTTATTTTTATTTTTGAAAATATTTTAATAAATAGCAAGAGCGTTGAGTGCATAGCACAGTTTAGAGGTATTATGCTATTTAATTCGTTTGTTTTCTTTGTTTTTCTTGGACTTGTTTTGCCCTTGTTCTATGCGCTTCCAGACAAACGGTCCAAAAATGTTTTTCTCCTTGTCTCCAGTTATGCTTTCTATGGATATTGGGACTGGAGATTTTGCCTACTACTAGCCCTTTCTACCCTTATAGATTTTTTCATAGGTAAGCAGTTGCACAAAGCAGAAGGCGAGGAGCTGAGAAAGCGCTTGTTGCTATTAAGTCTGACAGCTAACCTAGGCGTACTTGCCTTTTTCAAGTACTTCAACTTCTTCATTGGTTCTTTTGAGGCCCTTACCCTAAGCATGGGTATGAGGCTAGATTACTTACATCTCAATATCATTCTACCTGTAGGAATATCCTTTTACACCTTTCAGACCCTGTCTTATACCATCGATATCTATCGAAAGCAGTTAAAACCTACACATAACCTTATTGACTTTGCCTTGTTTGTTGCCTTCTTCCCCCAGTTGGTTGCAGGGCCCATTGAGCGAGCCAAAGTCCTTCTCCCCCAACTTTCTACAAAACTCCGCCCAACTAAGCTTCAGATCCAACAGGGTATTGTTTTGATTGCTACGGGACTCTTCCGTAAGGTACTCATTGGTGATACTTCTGGAAGATTTGTAGACCAAATTTTTGGCAACCTAGAGTTGTATAAATCCATTGAAGTCTTAGGAGCATTGATTCTTTTCTCCATTCAGATCTATGCGGATTTTTCTGGATATAGTCGGATGGCAAGAGGAATCGCCAAGCTTTTGGGAGTGGAATTGATGAAGAACTTTGAACAACCCTATTTATCTCGCAATATTACTGAGTTTTGGCGTAGATGGCATATTTCTTTATCCTCCTGGTTGAGAGACTATTTATATATTTCCTTGGGAGGGAATAGAAAAGGAAAAAGTAGAACCTATGTGAATTTGATGATTACCATGTTATTAGGGGGCTTATGGCATGGTGCAAGTTGGAACTTTGTCATTTGGGGAGGACTACACGGGATCTATCTGGCTGTTCACAAGTATTCGTTGAGGAATCGAAAAATAACCGCCAGTAAGATGGAATCAGTTACCCTCAGAAATATTGCTAATGTGTTCTTCACTTATATTTTGGTTTTATTCACTTGGATATTCTTCCGTTCTACCGATTGGGCTACCACAGAATTATTCTTCCAAAAAATCGTTTTTTGGGAGCACAGTGAATATACCTTTATATTTCTTTCTACCGTCCTTTCTTTTATGGGATTAACCCTACTGCTAGACATACTCGAATACAGATATGAAAGCCATGACTATCTGTTGAAATTAAAAACCCCTGAGATTCGCTTAGGGATTTTATTAGCCTTAGTGCTAGTTTCTTTTGTGTATATGTATCAGGCAGACCCCTTGCCTTTCATTTATTTTCAATTTTAAGAAAGTGAGAATCATAAAGTCATTTCTTTTTGGAGGCGTTGCCTTTATACTCACCTTGTTTGTATGTGAACTATTTATTCGAACGGCTCACATTGCGAATGTTTCTTCCACAGAGGTATATGAGGAAATAGGACGAGGTAGGAGAAAAAATTTGCGGTATGTGTACTTCAATGAAGGTTTTGGAATCGGGCAATACAATAAGTTTGGATACATTGGAGAGCCCCATCCTTTCGAAAAGCCTGCAAACACCATTAGGGTTGCACTCATGGGAGATTCTTATGTGGAATCCCTTCAAGTTTTCGAAAGGGATTATTTCGGAAACATCGCTGAAAGCATCTTAAAGGATCAGTATCCCCAGACCCAAATAGAGTTATTGAATTTTGGTCGGGGGAATTCGGATATCGGGGACCTGTATGTACTCCATACAAATTTCGCTTCTCGGTTCAACCCAGACTACGTAGTCTACATGCTTGCTGAAGCAGATTTGACTCCCCGATACTTGGATCCTGTAAGACCTAAAACTATCCTAGATGGGGACAGTCTGGTAATCTTCCAAGATTTTGCGAATTCAGAGCTAGAAACGTATCAAAAAACCAAGTTTCTCATCCACAATTCTGCCTTTTTGAATATGTTAAATACTTGCCGCAAGAAGAGCAAAACGGTCCCTATTGCAGCAACCTTACTAGATAAAGTGTATACTTGGATATACCCCTCCTATGAGGCTCCAGGTGAAGATTCTGCTCAATCTCCTTTATTGGCCCTAAACCCCGTGACAGATAGTATTCTGGCTTCTCTCAATCCCTCTCAGGTTGTGTTTGTTAACCGTACGGATCAGCCCCTTCCACAGGTTTTTGTAGATAAGTGTACAGCACAGGGTTTCTATTACCACGACCTGAGTATGCCGTTAAACCAAATGAAAGAATCGGGAATTCATCCTGTGAAGTGGAAAATTTCTGGCCAAACAGGCCACTGGAACCATGCTGCTCACAAAGTAGTCGGTAGGGATATGGCTAAAGTAATTGGATCTTTGCTGGAAAAAAACAAGCGGATATCCCTTTATTCCAATAGTAGGGGAAATTAAGAGTCAGCTAATCTCGGGTTTCAAATTGCACTCGTCCTAAAAGGTAGGCATTTCGGGAAAGTTCTCATCAGAATCTCCAAAGTATGCCTTAAGCTCTCTTAACTGTTGGGTAAGAGAATCAATCTGTAATTTGTACTGAGGGTCCGCATAGGCATTTCTCATTTCCTTTGGGTCGCGTACCAGATTGAAAAATTCCCATTCGGGTTTGGTAGCTTCATAGCTCGTCATACCAAGTGGCTGACCATAGTAGTAGATCAATTTTTGCGTTTTTGTGCGTATTCCCAAATGAGCAGCCACATCTCGGTGTAGGATATGTTGCCAGTACCGATAGTAGATGGCTTCCCGCCAATCTGTAGGTAAATTCCCTTTCAGCATGGGGGCAAAGCTATCCCCTCTGCAGCAAGGGAATCGGTATGTTGTGTTTTTGCATAGGGTGCAAGAGGACCCCCTTAAGCACTTATGGCTTGCGTAGTATGGTCATCAGCCAGAATAAAAAGGATATTGGGAGGCCGTTCCGAAGCTGGTTGAGTAGCAGTTTTGCACGAACTCATCCCGAGTTGCAGGAGTATGCTAGCCAAGATTAACTGAAATACGGTACTACTATGCCCATAAAGGGAATAAAGCATAGGTATTTCAAAGATGAAGGTGCCTGAATTCTTGTGTGATTGGATAAAAAACATTACTTTCAATTTAAAGATTTCGTTCTTTTTTACAATCACTCAGTAGTTTGGTTAGTTAGTAGCGCCGACGTAAGGTCGGCGCTTTTTTATGTGGGTTATAGCAAGACCAACTTCCAAACGATTACAAGAAGCTCATTTTCCCAAAGAAACAGGTTACTTATCATTCCCACTATTCATTAAGGGTAAGATCAGGGTAAATTCCGCTAGTTAGTTCCTGTTACATTCTGGAATATGGAAATAGATGCCTTCAGTAATAGATTTTGAAAAAAGACTAATCCTGAGAAAACCTTACATATTAGGGAGGCATAGGATTCCCAATTCCTCACAAAAATCTGAGTAGGAGGATTTTGCCGGAGTAAGGGTGAGAGAGGGAATATGATACCTAACTCCTAGCCTGGAGGCTTCCTGTAACTGAGAATGTGGATTGAGTGGACGATCTGAAGCCATACATACCCCTTGAAAAGCTTTCATCCAACTGTAGCAGTCTTCTGAGGTGAACTTACGCTGAATGTAGTCTGATTTGAGTAATTCTCTTTGAGACTTATTCATATGCATGGGTATAGACATGGATAGTACCCTAGGATGCTGGAGCATCATCCAATTCTTAGCCTTTTCCATAGCCATTTTAAAGGAAATACCGATGGATTGCTGTCCTGCACCTAGTCCTATGGTTTGGCCATTGTACACCAAGGCTACAGAATGAGAATGACTGTATTTGAGGGTAATTAGGGAAATGAGCAAGTCTACTTTTTTGCCTGGGTTAATGTCCTGGGGTACGTTTAGGTGTAAAAAGGAGTCTGAATAGGATTCACTAGAAAGGGCTGGAAGCTCCGGTTCAATGGTAAGTCCAAAAATGGTTTGTTTATCCGGGGGCTCGGGTTCAAAAGAGGAATCCATCTCCACAATGAGGAAAGGGGATTCCTTATGTGCTTTCAGTAGGTCTAAAGCCCTAGGCTCATAGGCTGGGGCGATAATTCCTTTGGGATCTTCTTCTAGCAATAGCTTAGCTGTATGAAAGTCCAACGGATCGCTGAAGGCAATAAAATCTTCCTGGTTTACTTCCCGGTCCATGCTTCGACTGCGAAGGAAGGCACAGGCCAGTAAACTCTGTGCGATGGTACTGGTTTCATACATTTGTTCCATCCGCTCATCTAGCGGATATCCCACCGCAGTTCCAGTGGGATTGAGGTGTTTAAATGCACTAACTGAAGGTAAACCTGTATGCTTTCGAAGTTCTTTTACCAGTCTCCAACTATTCAATGCATCTAATACATTGATATAGCCTGGCAGACCACTGAGAACACGAATAGGAGAGCCAACAGAAGGATGCAATTGGTTAACCGGAACTACGTGCGGATTAATTCCATTGAGAATAGGTAATTTCATATAGATTGTAAGAGTTTGTCAAAGGGAAGCTAGACGAATTCCCGCGGAAAAAAAGCACTAATCCAAATTGAAATTACGGTATTAGGAAAATTTTAAATTAAGGAATTAGTAGGTAGAAAATTCATTTTCCAGAAGTATTATATCGAGATAATCCTACCCTGTATGGGTAAGGAGTAATACGCTACCTTAATCGTATCTTAATCTATTCGTGTTCCTTAGTTTATTAAAATTGAGTTAATTTTTTACTAAGAATCTTTCATCCTCAAACCCTGTTTTACCATGAAGTCTAGTCTATTCATTTGGCTTTTTACGTTTTGCAGTTTCCATTTTGGCCTTAAGCTACGTAGTGCACCGATCGTCCCTTCAGTGAACCTTTCCCACTACAGGGCAGAAGATCCCATGCAGGGAGCCTTGCGTGATATTTCCTGCTTCAAAGAGCAGGGCCTTACCCAATTTCAAATTGATTCGGAATATGACAAATGGTTTTTTAATGATCCGAATAGGATCTCTTCAGTGTTACCAGAAGAGTTTATGGATATTAATATAATGACCTTTAACATCCGTTATCCCAATCCCGATGACGGATTTAACTATTGGCCTAATCGAAAGGAATTAGTTGCCAGTATGATTCGCTACCACGATGCGGATATTTTGGGGATACAAGAAGCTTTTAGGAGCCAGTTAGATGAATTGGTTGCCATGCTTCCAGATTATGCTTGGGTAGGTGTATGCAGGACTTCTGGAGACCAGAATCCCAATCCAGATAATGAATTTTCTGCGATTTTGTATAAACTTGAGCGTTTTGACGTGTTACAGAATCAAACTTTTTGGCTATCGGAATCTCCGGATATAGTGGGGGAGGCAGGTTGGGATGCCGCCTTACCTAGAATTGTAACTTGGGCACAATTTAGAGACAGACGGACGGATAAGACCTTTTTTCATTTTAATACTCATTTCGATCATCGAGGGAAAGAAGCCAGAGCGAAGAGTGCGCAGCTGCTCTTGAATAAAATAACTGATATTGCGGGTCCAAGCCCAGTTTTGATTTCTGGAGATTTTAATGCGGTACCAGAATCAACACCGTATCAATATCTCACTGCCCCACAAGAATCAGAAAGGATATACGATGCCCTAACGCTTACTGAAAGTCCCCATCATGGTCCCTTAAGCACATTAACCAGTGGATTTAAGATAGCTGGCGTACCGGGGAGAAGAATAGACTATATCTTCATAAAAAATGGTGTGCGTATTCTACGGCATGCTATTCTCTCAGATTCCTGGGGAGGCCGTCTTCCTTCTGATCATTTACCTGTACTGGCTACATGCAGAATCCCATGACCCGAAACGGTGTTCGAATCATGGGATCCTATGTATAGGGATAAAAGTACTTAGGTTATTGCTTAGACCACATCAACCTATATTGTTGACCTTGAGAATCGGTTAACGTCAAGAGATAAGAACCCTTGGCTAGATTCTGTACAGGAATCTGTACATACCTTGATACCTTGTTCGGACTTTCGATTCTTCTGACCAATTGACCTTGAAGAGAAAAGATAGACAAGGATTCAACCACTCTCGACGCATTTCCCCAATCTACATTCAGCATATGTGAAGCGGGATTGGGATATACTTGTATTCCCACATCTTCTGGTTCGAGGTTCTCCTGGTTGCTTACCAGAACAGAATCTTCTATGCTTATTTGGTCAGAAGCTGCAAAGCTTCTAACGATATCCTGAGAAGGATGGTAGAGAGTATCTCCAGGCTGATAAGCCCTGACATCAATCCTACCTGTTACACCTGTAAAGTTGAGGAAGTTACGATTGACAATAGTTGCCGGGCCACTCAATACTTCAAACTGTACGTCTAATCCAGACTCACTAGTAGCTTGTAGTGGGAAGGATTCCATATCAAGCGGTATAACTGACGGTAGCGGGGGGAAATCAATTCGTTGTTCAATCTTAGTCAAGCTAATTGTATGGAGAATGGGTTCAGCTGCGATGTAGGTATTGTTTCCAGGTTGAGTTAATTCTACAATTACCTCTCCCGACTTTCGGTCGAATATGATGCTATCGTTTCGCACAATTGCAGGTCCTTCAGCAATTTGGGCTACGATAGGGAGCCCTGCACTTGATAGGGCCTCTATGGGAATCGAAGCTGTCAAGGCTGAAAGGGTATTGGGAAGATTGACATTCGTAATCTCTTGCCCCATTAGTTTGACCTCAAACTCAAGGGTATCTGGAGTCGCTCGTGCAATGGCTTCTGTACCGGGCTGTGAAACTTCTATTTTTACCGAGCCAGTTTCTCCTAGAAGAATACAAACATTTTCTGTGATTACGGCAGGGCCTTCCAGCAATCGATAAATGATAGGAAGGTCGCGGCTGGAACTTGCTATAATTTCAAAAGCACTAGAAGTAACCGTTTTATCTGGGATTTCAAAAGTCTCGAGTAATTGAGCAGCCTTTAGAACCCTTATGCTAATGGAAGAGTCGAAAGGTGCATAGGTCTCATTACCTAATTGCTCCACGTGTAGAATAATCTCACCAGGTACTTGATCCAATACAATTTCTCCTGTTTCATTCATGGATGCTGGACCACTTTGTAGGGTAAGCGTGAAATCCAATCCCGAAGTGGAAACAATTGCTGGAATAAATGGGGAATCTAAGGTTTCTACGGTGTCCGATAGGCCTATATTGAAAGCTTGGCTGGTCTTGAATACCTCGAAACTCTGTTCGATAGGGGTAGCAGGTGCAAAAATCCCGTTTCCACCCTGGATTGCTCGAATGGTGACCGTTCCAGAACTTTTGGTGAGGGTACAAAGAGAACTATCCAGAACGGCAGGTCCATCGACTAATTCGAAGCTAACAGGCAACTCTGAGTTGGAAAAGGCCTGGAGTTCAAAAGGAACGTCAATGGTGATTTTATCAGGAATGTCAGTAAAAGAAATGGTTTGAGATATATTTTCTCCAATTACGGCGATAATAGCCGTAGCCGTACCATCGCAACCATCGCCATTAACATAAGTATAGACGATATCGTGTTTTCCCGGTCCAGCTTCCTGTGGATCAAAGACGTTATTGGTAACCCCTGGTCCGGTATAAGTTCCACCCGCTGGAGTTCCTCCCGTAAGTAAAAAGGGCTCATCAATTATCTCTACGCCATCGAAAGCTTCTAATCTCACATCAGGAGAGTTCGGAGAACTGATCTCAATTGTTCCTGACTCTTCACATACCCCCCTTGTATAGGTATAAGAATAGGTGCCTATAGGAAGGTTATCAAGATCCTCTACCACTTCATTTGCGGTATTTCGCAACTCAAAGGTACCTCCAATAGGATTTTCAATAACGGATACACTACCTAATCCATCACAAGAAGAAGGATCGCTAGGGTTGACCGTCAGATTAGGAGGATTCAAGCATACCTCATCCATGCTATTAATCCACTGCCGAATGATTTCTATCCCCTCATTGTCTATCTCCCTTTTTGCAAGGGGAGGCATCATGATACCTTCCTCTAAAGAGTGGATACGGGTAAGGATAACTGATGCTGCAGGATTTCCTGGTGCAATGTACCGTGCATTAGGTGTACCCAAATCATCATTAGGAACTCCTAATACGAGGTTTTGCTCCTCTAGGGGGGTAGTATACCTAGCATCAAAATTTACTTTTACCCCTTCGGGTAAATGGCAGTAGGCACAGTTGACATCTAAATAGGCTCTGGCCCTTGATTCAATGGAGGCTGAGTTATCAGAAAGTGCTGGAAGGGTATTAACGTTCAGAATTAGTTGCTCTGACAATTCTTGGTCAAACCAATTGAGGTGATTCATGGTAGTCAACTGGTTACCCTCACGTCCAGATTGGGGATAGAAAATGGTTCCATTCAACTGCCGAGAGTTTACCCCTAATACTTGATCTGCCCCAGAATTATGACAGGTTCGACACTCTGTTGCGCTTGGGTAATGCCAGATATACTGGCGGGTACCATTGCCTGTATTAATATTAATAGTCCTATCTGCTCCTGTAGTAGATTCTACTAGGTCTGCATCGCTTTCATCTTCCCGCCATCGATAAGTAAGGCTGTAATAAGCCCCATCATCTCCACGAACCATAATGCGGGTCTCAATCTTTTTTATCTTGCTAGGATCGGTATCATCAATAGGTAAGTCCATGTGCTTAATAAATACCGAGCCCTTGGGGAATACCCAGGTACCATCCTCAGAAAATTGAATCTTCTCCTCGGAGGAATTGTGGTTGCCATCATTAGGTAGGGCAACCCATCGTCTCTTTAGGGCCCCATCCGACCAAAAAGATATATTTACTCCATATGGAATAACTCCATCGGCTGGGGTCAAAGAATTTAGATTTTTGAAGGCTCCAGTCTGGGAGAGCAGTTTAGGAGCGGTAATTCCGCCCTGAGCTTTTGGCGCAAGTTTGTAAATCCTTCCTCCGTCTCTACCATGGCCTCCTAGTTGCAGAATATACACCTCCCCTGTTTCATCAGTCCAAATGTGAGATACACCATCCTTCCATTCGTCTGTGAGAAAAGGAATCGTAGTGATTAGTTCACTTGATGTATTCCCTGTGTTATAGTAGTCAACTACCCAAATATTTTGGACTACGTTATCAGAGAAAATGTACTTTCCACCTAGAGAACTTGCCCATTTGTTTCCACGGTAGACCAAACCCCCAATTACAGAAGATCCGACTGTACGGTCATAATCAAGTAAAGGAGGCGTATCATTCCCGATCAGGTTGGAAGGTTTAGCCTTGAAACCATTTCTAAATCCTTCTTTGTAGGGCCATTGTGCATTATCTCCTTTGTGAAGGATAGAAATCTCTTCTCTTGCACCTTGTCCAATATCTCCTACCCAAATATCTCCTGTTGGTTCATCATACCACATTCTATGTGGGCTTCTCAATCCAATAGCCCAGAATTCTTCGATATTATCCCCATTTGAGTTTACCCAAGGGTTGTCATTGGGAATGTAATATCCTTGCGTAAAGGTTCCAGGCCATCCACTTGGAGGATCTACAGGAGGAAGTGGTTGTCTACGGATAGGGTGACTGATATTTCCCCCTCTTCGGTCAACATCAATACGGAGGATTCCACCAAATAGACCATGGTTAATTTTTTGGGAAGAATCGAACTCATCACGTGCCCCCCCTTCGTCTCCTATTATCAGGTAAAGAAACTTAGTATCTGGGTGCCAAAACATACTCCCTCCATTATGCCAGTCGTGACGGTCATAGTGTTGGATCATCACATATTCTGAACCCTTATTTGCGGTCTGGGTATTGGGGTCGACTTCAAATCGTGAAAGACGTACGTAGGCTAGTTGATCATTTCTTTTTTGTTCAAACTGAGTATATCTGTAGTAGACATATACATAATTGCGATTGGGGGAGTTAGCTTGGCCAAACTCATGGTGAAAGATCACCCCTAGGATTCCACAGTCTCCTTCGTGTCGAACCTGGTCCTCTATGTCCAAAAATAGTGTGCGAGTTGATACATTGGGATCATTTTCAAAGGTCCAGATCCTTCCCTTTTTCCCTGCAATCACGTAGCGATTAGTCCCAGGATATTTTCGCATATCCACTGGATCTACAAAAGTTATGTTGGGAAACGCATTTTCTACCGTCCACTCACTTACCGTACTCCCGGGGGTTGTAGATGGAAGGTCATTATTGAGAAATTTTCCTATGGCAATAGGTGCATCTAATCCGGCAGTGAGTTCTGCAGCTTTCTCCACTTCTTTTGCAAATGATTCATTGCCTGGGTCTGGAAACCCCATTACAGACATAAATCCTAAGAGTCCTAGGCTTGCGAGTAGAATCTTTTTCTTCATCACGAAAATAGGAATGGCAAGACGTATCAATGTTCTACGTACAATCATGCGCTCAATACTTTTTGGTTAACTAGCCTTCTGACGAGTGGGTAACCACAACGAAAATCCGAAAATTACTTTTATAACTTACATTGAAACTCGAAAAAAGATTCAAATGGATCCCCACTTGTCCGAATAATGGTTCGAATGGTTGAAATGATTTCTTTAATGATTTATGAAATATTCGAATGATCTTGGATCTCACAAAATGCCAAAAATCAACACATTCAAAACATTATAATTTTATTATTGTTCAGATCGATAATAATTATTCTCAAAAATAACTAGTTGTCGATTGAATTTAAATTCATTTTTTACGGATAATATACAAGTGAAATAATATATGTGTGCAACTGCTCTTGAACAATCCACCAAAAGATTACCATTAGATCTTGTTTGCCTATTATAAGTTCCTTCCCTGTAGCTAACTTTTTGAAATTTTGAATGTATACAATTTGCGGTTAAGTATAATTCGTAACATTTAATTTCCTTTGAACCGGTCATGAGTTTGAAATGTCATTTCATGTAAGGTTTTCTTCCAAACGCGTTTCTTACCCCCTTTTCAAGATAAGTTAGTTATCGATAGGTTAGCTACTTCTCTTTATAGGATATTCTTGAAAATATTAGTGCATTTTGGAAGGAGTAAGGGTATTCCTTTAACTAGCTAAAATCCTTTGTACTGTCCTAATTCTAAAAATTTGGTTGCAAACTTTCAAAATCTCTTACATTGGCCTACTCATGACAAAAGTCATAGAGGCTTAAAATAGGGCGTTCTTTCAGTTAAATTAAAGCCAGAACGCCCTATTTCTTCTTTACCCTAGAGAGGAACCCTTACATCCTTTTTTAGAGAGATAATCTACCCCTAGCATAGCCACTCAAGGACTTCTTTACGGCTTGATTAGCCGCTTAGTCATCCGGTTATTAGACTGCTCAACAACCAGAACATAAACTCCCGATGCCCAGGTACTCGTGTTAACAAGGTGTTTCGACTGGCGAGAATACCAGGTTCCTCGATAGACCGTTTTTCCCAGGGTATTCGTAATGGATATCTTCGTGTCTTGATTGCGTTCTTTCTCACTCGTCAGGGCTAACTCCTTTGAGAAAGGATTGGGGAATATCTGAATGTCTGACAAAGTAGGGACTTCAGGACTATTGATCTGCCCTTGCTCAACAAGTCTAAATGTATTGGTATTTCCGCCTTGCTGAGCAGGACAGCCCATTACCTGTACCTCAACTAAATTTAGAATTTGTGAGGTCGCCTGTAATTGAATTCGCACGTACCGCCCAGTAGTAGGAACTGAAATAGTGGAAGGCCTTGCTACCTGTGCAGAGAATTGAGTAGCCTGAATGGTTGGATCACTTAATAACTGACTGAGAGAGGCAGAATTACTAAATGGTTGGCTAGAGACCAAAATATAGAGGTTTCTGACCCGGTCTTGACAACAGTCTGAGCGGTTATAAATAGTTACCTCATTAATATCTGCCTGCTGTCCAAGATCTACCTGCCACCAAGGTTGGAATTCGTTATTTGTATGAGAAAGCGAAGCACTGGCTCCCCAAGGGCTCCCACCGCCACTCGTATTCCCATCTATGGCGATAGAGGCGACACCATCACCATAGGTAGAGGACTGACTTGCCGCTCGATTAAGTGCCAAATTAATAGGCCCCGTGCATTCTGCTCCTCCTCCGGTAGAAGGAGTATTCACCTGAATATTGGAACTGGTTGTTTTGGTACAACCATCACCAAGATTAACGGTATAGGTTACGGTGTAGCTACCCGCTCCTTGAGCAGGATTAAAGGTTCCATTGCTGCTTACAGCTCCGGACCAGCTACCTCCTGAAGGTTGCCCTTGTAATTGTTGGACCCCTTGATCTGTG
Organism: Bacteroidota bacterium; assembly: GCA_039197765.1. GTDB lineage: Bacteria > Bacteroidota > Bacteroidia > J057 > J057 > JBCCTX01. The sequence goes on along the minus strand of JBCCTX010000217.1, from coordinate 687 downwards.
GTAAAAGGTCCAGATGGAGCAATGCTCACCGAAGGTTTCCCTTGACAGGGATCTCCATTATTTCCTCCCCCACCTCCGGGGCATCCTAGAACTTGAAGTTCTGCGAAGTGAAGTTCTTCTGTATTACTCAGTTGCAGTCGAACATACCTTCCACTTGTATTTAGGGGTATGTCCACTGTATTCCCAACGGAATTTGGGAAGTATTGGTTAAATACCCCTGGATCATTGAGCAGAGAGGTTAGACTAGCTGAAGAAGAAAAGGGTTGATCGGAAACCAGGAGGTAGAATTGCCTTAAACGGTTCTGGCAACAACTGGTGCGATTGAAAATCTTGATTTGACTGATGTCTGCCTCTTGTCCCAGATCTACCTGCCACCAGGGTTGGTATTCATCGCTCGTCTGAATGATTTTTGCATTTGCTCCCCAAGGCCCCCCATTTCCATCCGTATTCCCATCGACTCCAATAGTAGCAACTCCATCCCCGTAGGTAGAAGATTGGCTGGCAGACCGATTGAGGGCTAGGTTAATGGGGCTTGTACATTCTGTTCCCCCTCCTGAAGAGGGATTAGTTACCTGGATGGTAGAAGTGGCTGTTTGGGTACAGCCGTCTCCGAGGTTAACGGTATAGCTTACGGTATAGCTACCTGCTCCTTGAGCAGGATTAAAGGTTCCATTGCTGCTTGCTGCT
>JBCCTX010000216.1:0-13192 GCA_039197765.1 Bacteroidota bacterium | reverse complement strand
TCGAAAAGGGTTCTGGGTGGGAGGGTAGATTAGTTGAATAGTCGATAGTCCGTAGTCCGTGGTAAAAAAAAGAGCTAGTTGGATAGTCCTTAGTTCCTCAGCATCTCTTAGCATATGCTAAGTCCTCCAAATTCCGTGTCCTTCTGCGTCGAATAGAATTCAGTGTCCTTCCGTGTCTTAACTCCAAAAGAAAACTCCCAGCCGGGGAGGCCAGGAGTCATTCCTTAGTAATTAGCTGCACATCGTGATACAAAGGTGCACGTTTTTGCTTTGGGGCATGTGTAGTTTTAAAACTATTATGTTCATTTTTTGAAATAGATGTATTTTGAATCTATGAGGGATCTATACTTCCGATATACTCAATCGCTTTTTTCAGTACGAGGTCTTCCCCTTTAATATATGCCTCCACAGGTATTAGGACCGGATCATCAGGGATTGTTCCATGACCTTGAAATGTATCAGAATCCACTGCATTTACATATTTAAGTAAAGGAAAGGAGAAGTATATGCCTATAGGTAGCTGCTCCTCTGGAATTAAGCCACTGGTATTACCCTGATAGCCTCCCCCGGTCTCTTCTCCTATGAATATAGCCTTGTGGTTGTAGTGTAAGATGGCTGCTACGTCAGAACAGGAAGACATACATAGGCCATCAATCAGAACATATATGTTACCTGAGAAGAAAAATTTAGCAGGTTGCTGGACCTCATAAAAGTCAAATTCTCGGGTAAAAAATCCCGATTTTTTCCAAAGCCAGACACTATCTTGTTGTTCTGGTTTTCCATAAAAGAGCCGATTGATTCCCTTAATATCCTTGGCAATGGGTGGGCTTACTTCAATTCTATCCCAGTAGCGGAATACTTCCTCGAATAAAAATGAAGCGAAGTAAGCGGCATGAGAATCAGATCCTCCTGTATTCCCACGCAGATCGACTATGAGGTTTGGAATACGTTGCTCACGGAGGATTTGAAATCCCTTGCGGATTTCCTTTCGAAAGTTTTGCTTCTGTGTCTTATGATAGGATTGTGCGAAAGAAGGAATACGCAACAGGGCATATGAGTCTTGAAACTTCCAGCTGAGGGAGTCGCTCATTCGCGTTTCAAATCTGGGGAACAAAGAGGCGTTAACACCTTTTAGGTTCCGACTAAAAGTTTTTCCCTCGAAGGAATAGCTTACCTCAAATTCCTGCTTCACTTCCACCATATTCCTGTACCAAACCCCAAAACGTTGGTTGAGAATGGCCCTTTTTCCGGTTTCATTGTATCCATCCATGGGTATGCTTCTGAGAATTTGAGAATATATCTCCTTTACGGCTCTTCCGTTTATGGTAAGAAGCTCTGAGCCTAATGGTATTCCCTTTTTCATTCCCATCATTCCCAAGTTTCCGACTGAATATACCCTTCCCTGGAAGTGGTAGACTTCTAGGGGAATACAATTGGACTCCTTGTTAAGCAGATTTTCCGTCTTTTCAGATAGGCTAATTCCGGTATGTAAGCACCCTATTTGGGCAATTAGCGGCTTCATGATTCGGTATACCTCTAATTCGTTGAGGGAATCCTGAATACCTTCCAGCGTTTCTTGAATCTGTTTATCGAAAGCTGCTTTCTCATTGTATCGATAGAAGCCAGGATGCTTTTGGGTGTACTCGGTGAATAACACATGCCATTCTTGCTTGATTGAATCTGGGGGGTATTGGGTAAGATCATCAAGTAGGTCTTGTCCCTGAAGTATTCCTAGGGCACTTAGGCTCCAGAATATCCATACAAAATTTTTCATGTTATTTTATAGAATTGCGGATGGCTTACTCTGATCGCAAAGCCTCTACGGGGTTTGTCCTAGCTGCTCGAAAAGTTTGGATGCTAACCGTCAACCAAGCGATCAAGAGCGCAAGGGCTCCTGCTAGGATAAATACCCAGGAAGACAGGTCAATCCGAAACGCAAAACTGTTGAGCCAACTTTTGGCCAATATCCAGCTTGTAGGAATGGCAATGCAGAGGGCCACAAGCACCATACGAGTGAAATCCAGTGAGAGCAGCTGGACAATGCCAAAAGCTGTCGCTCCTAAAACTTTGCGAATACCGATTTCCTTGGTTCTTCGCTGTACAGTGAACGCTGCTAAACCGAATAAGCCCAAACAGGAGATAAGTATGGCCATGACAGCAGCATATTTGGCCAAGGTGGCTACTTGGCGCTCCCCAGCATATAGCTGGTCAAAATTCTCGTCCAAAAACTTGTAACGAAAGGCAAGACCTGGATTGAAGGATTGGAATATCATTTTGAGCTGAGCCAAGGTCTCACGTTCTTTACCCGCCTGAATTTTCACGACAATATTGTCTCCATAATTCCCTCTGCGCAAATAGCAGGGCCTAACCCCTTCATATAGCGATTCAAAGTGAAAATTCTTTACAACACCAACAATAGGGTGTTCATATCGCCTTCTAGTTACCATTTTCCCTATAGGATTCTCAAGGCCCATAGCTTCTATTGCTGCTTCATTAAATATGAACCCCCCTTGATTGGCCCCTTCCTCAGCAAAGGTTTGCCCTTCTAGCATTTCCATACCCAGGGTCTCAATTAATTCTTTTCCACCAATGATTACCCCAAAGCGTATGGGATTCTCCTTTTGCTCATTTCCCTCCCAAAACAAAGCCGTAGTATGGCCATAGTTGCCAACCATATCCGTATCCATCGTTGAGGCATTGATAACCCCTGGAACTTGCTTTACCTCTGTGAGAAAAGTTTCCATATCCTCTTCCAAGCTGCCCACTTTTTGAAGGATGGCTACATTATCTTTGTTAAAACCGAGGTTCTTGGATTGAATAAACTGGATTTGTCGATACACCACCAGTACAGCTACAATTAGGAGGATAGACAAGCTAAACTGAAAAACGACAAGGCCCTTGCGTACCCATAATTCTCCTAGAGAATTTTGGAGTTTCCCTTTGAGTACATTCACAGGGCTGAATTGAGATAGGTATAAGGCTGGATAGGAGCCAGCCAGTATTCCTGTGAATAATAGGATAGATAGACTGGTAAAGACAAGTTTGGAATCAAAGCTTAAAGCCAACGATTTCCCTGTTAGCATATTGAACTGTGGAAGAATAAGCTGGGCAAAAACCAAGGCAACAATAAAGGCTAAAAAAGTTAGGAGTAAAGATTCACTTAGGTATTGGCCCATCAATGTTTTTCTATTGGCACCTAGGGACTTTTTTACCCCAATTTCTTTAAATCTTCTGGTCGCCTTTGCGGTTGATAGGTTCATAAAGTTGATACAGGCAATGAAGAGGATAAATAATGCAATAGCAGAGAACAGGTATACATATTCAATCCTACCTCCCGCCTGTTCTCCATTTTTGAACTGGTTGTACAGGTATCTATTTGAAAATTTTTGGAGGAATAAGGTCTCTTCTGCCCGTTCCAATTTTTGTTGAACAAGAGACTCGATCTTTTGTTCGAATTGGGCAACATCCGTTCCCTCTTTCAAAGCAATCATAGTTTGGGGATCACTGTTGTACCATTCTAATAATTCGCTTTTGTTCTCCAAGTAGAAATCATAGGAAAACAAAATTTCAAATTGTAGGGTAGAATGAGTAGGTGGGTTTTCAATGATTCCCGTTATGATGAATTGTCCAGCTACTTCCCTCCAATTTCTTTCCCACTCTATGGCCTGACCCAAAACCCCATCCAAGCTCCCAAAGACCTTTAAGGCCAGATCCCGAGTGAGCACCACTGAATGCTTGTGTGGGAAAATTTGTTGGGGATTGCCTCTAAGTACGGGGAAGGAGAACATATGGAAAAAGTCTTCTCCTACATATCGTTCTTTAGCTATCTGTCTAGTATCACCTTTTACTAAGATGCCTTTACTCCCCAAGGTAGTTATGGGGGTTGATGATTCAACCTGCGGAAACTCTTCCTTGAGAGTTTGTGCAAGTAATCCAGGTGTCCATTTCCAGGTAAGAATCTCTTCAGAGTTTTGGGGTACGCGTTGTAATACCTGATACAGTTGGTCCTTCTTATCGTGGAAGGCATCGAAACTCAGTTCATCCCAGACCCACAAGCTAATGAGCAGGGTGCAGGCTAGCCCAGCAGCAAGCCCTACCAGGTTGATTAAGAAAGTACTTTTCTCTCGTTGAAACTGGCGAAAGGCAAATTTTATGTTGTGTCTAATCATGTAGAAGGGATGTATCTGGTTGAAATAATCGCTTCGCAAGGCGAAGGGGCGGAGGTAGTGCAACACCTGGTACCAATATGTTAGTTTTGCCCACGTGTGGGAAGTCTTCTTGAGATGGGATCTATATTGTTCCTCTAGATCTCCAAGAATTTCTTCCTGCAAGTCTTTTTGGAGAATATGCTCGAGCAGCTTTTGAGGAAGTTTGGGAGGTTCTCTCATTTTAGAAATGATTCTATTGAATCCATGACCAGAGGGAAGTTGCAGTATAGGATGACGTGTCCGCATCCTGGTACAAGGACCTTCTGCGCATTGGGGATATAGCCATAACAGGTTTCGAAGGACTCCACGGTGTAGTAGTCATCCTTTTCTCCGTTTATAAGGAGGGTAGGAGCTTGGATGGTACCAAGGGTTTCCTCACTGAGAATATCCTCATTGTACAACTCATTGAGCATTTGTAGGCTTTCGTCCCAACGATCGGGTTCAGCCATCAGTTTTTTTCGGCCCTCAAAATAGGCACCGCTTTGAGCCATCAGGCTTTTAGCGGAGTAGTTTGCATCTTTCTTTCGATCTGCTGGTAAATCCCCTACCCCCATAGCAATTACCTTTGATACACGTTTGGGATACTGAGCGGCCATTTTCAAGGCACTGAACCCTCCATCGCTAAAGCCAACGACAATAGCTTTCCCGATCCCTAAATGCTTTAGTAGGTTTTGGGCATCTGAAGCCCGCTGTAGGTAGGTATAGGGTGCATGTCCAACTTCTGATTTTCCATGTCCACGCGTAGCCAGGCAGATGACTTGGTACTTTTTGGCCAATTCGGGAATGAGTCCTTCAAATTCGTCGATGTACCCATATACACCCCCATGAAGTAAAAGGAGAGCAGGGCCTTTTCCATACATTTCATAGTATAGTTTTGTACCATCGCTTGTGAAGTATTTACCGGTTTCAGGATTATTGCCATAGGGAATCTTCTGAGCCTGAAGGCCCACAGATACCACAGAGAATAAAATGAGAAGAGGGAAAAATATAAGTGATTTCATGTTGTCAAGTTTTATATGATTCTAACTTGTATAACAAATCTACGAAAAAAATATGACTATGTTCTACAATTTAGTAGGATATGTCTGGCAGATAGGAATTCGGATGCTGAAATGATAGATTCAGCATCTTACCTTTGAGGCTTCTGATTCCCTATCTCTGCAAGATGTATTTCTGACCTTCTTTAAGGAGGGTATGCCCAGCATGTAATTCTAGTGTCCAACCTTCCCCTATAACCAGAGAATCTGTGAATTCAATAGGAGCAGATACCGTTACCTGATTCCATTCTGGACTTATCAAGGCCCCTTTTTGGGCACTTAGTATTCCCCAATTATCTGTGATGCGTATAGAGGGATAGACCGTCCCATAGGCCTCTAATGGCATAATATCCCTATAATCAAAGGAAAGGTTCATATTTTCTAAGGGAAGAGCCAGTGAGGACTCCCCGAGAAAAAGGGTCTTATAGCCCTCGATTTTTGCTAGAATTTCTTGTTCCCTGGCCTCTTCCTGTACTAGGATATCCTCATAGCCATAGCTTCCTCGGTATTGCATCGTATAAGCAGCTAGGTCTTCAGGGAGTTTGAAGGAGAATTGCTGTTGGAAAAATTCTGTTAAATTACTTTCTCGGTCGATCTTTCTATGCCATTGGGGATCTTGCTGGAAAAGAAAATATCCGTAAACGGGTATGCATTCATAGGCAAAAGTCCGGAGATAGGATGGACTCTTTTGAAAAGCGGTTAACCGATCAATAAAGTAAGGCTTGAGTGCCTCTTTTGTTCTTCCCCCTAGCATTACCCCAGTATATTCGCATATTCCTTCGTTGAGTTCTATAGAGTTCTCAGCTGCTGCTGTTTCTTCATCTGTATGGCGTATTTTTCGGAAGACCCATGCGCGTTGCAAGTGTGTACCTGCTTCCTGAAAATCTTTACTTGACAAAGCTTGGATGAGGGCTTCGCACTCGAGCCTGAGATAAAGTCTCCCCATTTTACTGTCCAGATGGGCATTATCTTTTTCTACAAAGGAAGTAAATCCCACTTCTGGCTGAATACGGTGAAAGAGTTCGTGTGCTAGGTGTGTATTTCTCGCAACGGCAGATTCGGGTAAAGGAGACATCACCATAGTCCAGCGTTTTCCTTCCCACTCAAAAGCCGTGTTAGCAATGTTGAGAGAATGGGGAAGGGTGTCTGTGTAAATTGAACCAATTGGCTCAAAAGATCCGGCTTCATTGTTTTCATTGGCATAGAACACCCGACTCTGTGGATCAATAACCATTAAAGGGCCATACAAGTCTTTGCCCCAAAATTCTTTCCCTACTCCTGATAGAAGCTTTTCCAGTTCATTGAAGTAAGAAGTGATTTGCTCCTGCTCTGCTGTTAAAGAGGGCTCTTTAGAGGAATGAGAGGGGGACTGACAGGAAATGAGAAATAGCATACCTGCCATAACTAAACGAGGATTCTTCATAGAGAATAGCATTGAGTTAAGGTTCGGTAGGCCCAGTTAGTAATAAGAGGGAGCCAAGCGCAATAAAGTTTTACTCACGCCTTAAAATGGGAAAATTTTTGAAAAAAGAGACTTACAAGAACTTCACATAATCTACTTCCAGCAAGTAGGGACCTGCGGATTTCCCGTAAGACATAAAGCCAATTCGTATAATGGAGGCCCACTCAGCTTGAGAAGGTTTATTCCCAGTCTGTCTCCCCATTCTATAAGTATTCGCATTGGACAAATCTAAGGTGACGGTCTGCCAATCTCCTGGGGATTCATTGGGAAGAATCAGTTTGTAGTTGGGCATGTAAAACCTCCTGTCTCTTTCGAAGGTGAAGGCAAAATCGTGGCCTGTAAGCTTATAGCGTAGTTCTACCTGTTTAAATTTGGAAAGATCCATGGCCCCGAATGGGCTCTTAATCGAAGCAAAGCCTCCATTATTTTCCAGGGAAACTTCCCCTTTGAAAACCATTCTGTCTTCCTCGAACGTCAACTTACCCTTGGAAAGTCCTCCCATGACCCCATCGAGGACGGGATACCAACTTTGAATGCCCTGTCCTCCTCCAAAATCCACTTCCCAGGTATTGCTGGCCAATAGGGATAAAATGACTAACATGATAGATATTTTTTGCATAATTAACAGGGCCATAAGTTCTTATACATTTTCCTATTAATTAAGACTAAAGAGGTAAGGGAAATGTTAAGAAAAGGAGTAGGCAAGCCTCTTATACTTTTTCCTTATTTTAGGTTCAAAAGCCTTTCCATGAACGACCTTACTTCCCTTATTACCCAGCTAGATCAACTACAGATTCAGGGCTTATATGGGCAAATCGCCCAAAGGATCGAGGAATTACCTCCCCAACAAAAATTTAATCCTAATCTAGTTCTTAGACAGCTACGTGCCTTATTTCTACAAGGGAAGGTGGGAGAAGCTTACGAAGCGCTTCAGCAGGCTCCAATCGATACATATGCTCCTGAATACCAATCGATTTTTGAGCTTGAGCGCGTGAGTTTAATGATTTTTAAAGAATGTGCCATTAGAGAAGCTTTGGCACTAGGGGGCGAAATTTTCCAGAGGATAAACCCTTCCTTTTGGGATAAGGGATTATACGTTGAGGCAGAACAGATATGGAATCGGATTCGACTCACTGCTGGAATCTATTTTGAGTTGGATAGAAAAGCAGCGAAAGAGGCCTTGGAAGAACTGCCCGTTTTGGTGCAAAAATTTTCTCAGGAGGGAATGGATAGAGAAGCTGCTGTGGCTCAATTCACTTACGTACTTCGCCAGACGGAAGAAGAAAAGAAGATAAGGGAAATTGAGCGTTTCCTCCAATCGGTCCATGCGAACATTCGGCCAGACTTGGCTGCGGAATCTTTTTTGCTGAAAGGGGAGTTGAATTGGAAAAATGGGTCCTCCGTAGAAGAAATAGAAGCTGAGCTATCACAGGCAGAGAGCCTTTATAAGCAGATTGGACATAACCATGGGCTAATAGACCTAGATCGACTGCGGGTAAAAATTGCTATTTCACGCAATCCACAGGAAGTCCATAAGTTAGAAGCCTTCCAAGCGCAATACCAACAGATTGATTTTCCTAAAGGCACCATAAATATTCTACTGGACCTCTCTCAAATGGCCCATGAGGCAGGAATTGTCAGCGCTGCAATTGACTACCGGTCCCAAAGTATCAAACTAGCTGAGGAGTTAGGGATGGGGCTCTTGAAGGATAATTATGCGTTAGCTCAAGTGGATCTCTTGATTCGCAATGCAAATTTTGCTCAGGCGATTGATACCTGTAAGCAAGGGCTTGCAGCAAATCCTACTCGCTTCATGCAAGCGGGTTTTAAGCAGTTGATGGCTACAGCTTATTCCTTTGTCGATGATTATGAGTCAGCAATCAAATACGGTGAGGAATCAATCGATTTGTACCAGACACTTGAGGCGAAAGATTCTGCTTCCCAAGCCATCCTAAAATGGGCGAACGATGTGAATGCCACGGCAAACGAACATACCAAGGAACAAGCCATCCATCGTTTGCGGAAATGGATCGACTATGACCTTCGCTCAGAGGAAATCGCTTCTGCGGTGAGTAAGCAGGAATTAGTTGCCCAGATATACCTCAGTCGAGTCTATGTGAATCCGTTGGGAAAGGAAGCCTCCACTTGGTTGGAAAAGGCTGAAAAAGAACTTATTGAGGCCCAAATGCATGCAGGGAATATATCTATAGGGAAGGAAAAGGCCTTGAGAATAGGTAGCCTACACCAAATGCAAGGACAGCTAGCACAAGCAAAAGGAAATGAAGCAGGAGTAATTCAGGCATGGCAACATGCCCAGGAGGTATACGCAAAGAACGGCTTGGACCTGTATGAAGCGAACTGTGCCTATTTGTTGGGCATCCTATATCTCAATAAGACCAACCAAGACCTTCAATCTCATTTTGGTAAATCGGAGTCCTTGCTGAGTAAAGCCATGGAATTTTACGATGCGGCATTCATGCGAAGCCAGTCGGCAGATACGAGGTACATGATTGCTCAATTGTACTACAATGCCTCCCTAAAGGTGAACCGAGAATTTGGGGATAAGATGCGTCAAGCTGCACTGGAACACTTGGAAGCCGGCGAATCTCAGTACGATGCGATTCGATGGGAATATGCTGTGGAATCCATTTCGGTTTCCCAGAAAGGGAAACTAGGGCTCATCAAAAAGAGTAGGCGCTTATACGAATTAATTATAACCCTGTATTATCATTTCTATTCTGACGGGGAAGCCTTTTGGAATTGGGTCCAACGGGCAAAGGCTAGGGGAACCGCTGATATCTATGGAATGGGAATTCCTACCCTTCAAAAAATGGCTCAGCCTTTGAAGGCCCAGCCCGAAGTCTATGCATTAATCGAAAGGGAATTGGAACTTATGGGACAACGGAAAAATGTCCCTCCAAACAAGCGCGATAACCTGGAAAAGGAGCTTGACGAACTCTATCAAAAAATGCGGGAAGTCCCCTTATTGACAGACTATTTACACACGCGTTTTGGTTCTCCGGTAACGATAGAAGATGTGGATCGCCTGTTTCAGCCTACGAGTAGCTATGTTTGTGTGGACTGGTATATCAACAAGGATGCTATATTTATATTAGTGAAGCGCCCAGGAGAAGAGGTATATGTAGAAAAACTTGCCATGACCCGTTCTGAGGTGGAAAAGTTTTTACAAGCATACATGGGAAATCCAGGATTCCGCTCTACGCTCAGGGATAATCCCCAGTTGTTGAGGAAGTTAGATGGCCTTCTCATTCCCCTTTCCTTCACAACAAAACCTGAAGAAACGCTCTTGATTTCTCCAAGTGGTCTCTTGCATAATGTGCCTTTGCACGCCCTTCATCTCGATGGGAAACCCCTCATCCTCCGAAATCCCATTTCTTACCAAATTAGCCTTAACATGATCAGGCTTTGTCGCGCGAGGAAGGTGAACCTCGCTGAAACCCCTCGTTGGGCACTTGTTGGAAATCCAAGTGAAGATAGACCCCTAGGGGAAGCAGTCATCGAACGAATCGCTTCAACGGTCAATGCTTCTCCATTGATTGGGAAAGAAGTGCAAACAGCTCCATTTTTAGAAAAGCTCCAAACGAGTGACATCTTGTATTTCCTAGGCCATGCGGTTCATGATTTAGCCAATCCCTTAGATTCTTTTCTCATGTTGGCAGATAAGAAATTCACTGCACGTGAGTTGTTTGAGTTTCCCCACCTACAAGCGGATCTGGTCGTCCTAACTGCTTGTGAAAGCGGGTCCAATGTAATTGAAGTGGGAGATGAGCCCTTAGGAATCATTCCTGCCTTCTTATTTGCAGGGGCCAATTCTGTAGTAGCTACCCTATGGCGGGTAAGTCAGAAATCTTCCGCTTTATTTTTAGAGCGTTTTCACAAGGAGTTATATGAAAATTCTCATAAATTGACCAAAGCAGAGGCCTTGCGCAATGCAGTTTTGGCTGTAAGGGAAACCAAAGGATTTGAAAGCCCATACCATTGGGCTCCCTATATTCTCCATGGAGATTTTTTGCCTTCATTTTCAACCGATTAACACACTACTTTATGACACCCGTTGAAATTCCCCTAATACCCGATCCAGATGCTTCAGATGAAATGGGATTCGAAAGCAGCACGAGGACCATCGCAGATGAAGACCTCAGAGGAAGCCGCTTACTTATCCATAATAGCAATTCTGAGCCTACCGAGATTAAGGGTCAGAAAGGAGGACTTGTAGAAATTACCTGCAATTTTCATCCGGCTCATAGAAGTCGGTTTAGTTGGATTCAGCTTTCTCTCGAATTGATCGATCCTTCAGATGCTCAGATTATTGACCTTGCCCCCGAGGAGATTAAAGAGGCAGAACCCGTAACCTTTACGGTGAATAATGAAGGAAAAATTGGCGCAAAATACGCTGGCCTTAATTCTGAGCTAAAGTCAGGAGAAGAGGTAAACTACGCCATTTATCACTGTTCTGTCCTAGGTTCTGGGCAAAGTACCAACCGCGCAGTATGGACATTTAAGGAAAATCCAGTTTCGCAAGAGGGAATTTATGGAAAGCAAGTACTTTTGATTACCCTGCCCCATCAAGGCAAAGTAAAGGGTAACCTACGCGTAAACGCGCGCTTAATTCGTCCAGGTCTCCAAGGGGGCATAGATGCAATCAGAGACCTTATCCTGGGAACCAAGGATAGGGTCTTTGAATTGGACATAGACATACCAGAAGCTTCTAGGGGAGGCTTATTTGATAGGCTAGTAGACTTGGTAGACTAATGGGACCAAGCTCCTTATTGTACTTCAAAGCGGGCTTTTACCATGGGAATGTTCCCCAATGCTTCTAAACGAGAAGAAGGGGAAGAACCCCCTACATATGCAGTGAAGCTACCTGGCTCTATCATTCCCTCTCCATTTTCAGTAATCATCTCCATCATTTTGGGGGTGAGGGTAAACTGAACTTCCTGACTAGCTCCCGGCCAGAGTTCTACTCGCTGAAAAGCTTTCAATGCTTGCTTGGGGATGGCAAGAGAGGCGTCCTCATCTGAGAGATATAATTGTACGACTTCTGCTCCTCTATAATCACCAGAATTTGTTACCGTTACGGTAACATTGATGGATTCGCCAGATTCGATTTGGGTACTACTCAATTGGGGGTTACTGTAGGAAAATTCTGTATAAGACAAGCCAAACCCAAAGGGAAATAGGGGTTCTTTTTCCAAATAGCGGTAGGTGCGATTGGCTAGCGCATAGTCTTCAAAAGGCGGTAGGTCTTCTAGGGACTTGACCACCGTGACGGGCAAACGTCCGGAAGGAACTGCATCACCAAAAATAAGATCTGCAGCAGCATTTCCCCCTTGTTCGCCGGGATACCAAGCATACAGTATCGCATCTGCGAGTTCGTACACCTCAGGAATACTGACCGCACTTCCCGCAGTGATGATTACCACGAGTTTCTTAGCCTTGGATCGTATGAGTTTGAGAAATTCTATTTGACTTTCAGGCAGTCCAATATCCACTCTATCTCCCTTGCTCCTTGAGGCGATGGACTCTCCCTCTTCTCCTTCTATGAGTTGAGAAATGCCCATACAGGCGATGGTTACCTCCGTTTCGGCTGCATTCCCTGAGAACCAATCCATGGGATTGCGGTTCTTTTCATCCATCAAGGCCCCCTGACTGTAGGAGATACGGGTATGCGGACTTACTTTTCCCACTATTCCTTCTAGGAACGTTGATACATCTTCACTCACTCCATAATAGTTTGCAAGCATGGATTGGATATGCGTAGCGGTTGGCCCTGTAACAAAGATAGAACCTACATCTTTTTTTAGCGGAAGTGTCTGGTTGGTATTTTTCAATAAAACCATGGACTTGGTTGCAGCTTCTTTTGTCAGGGCAATGTGTTCAGGATGGCGTATGTATTCATGGCCAATGTGGTCGAAGGGATTCATCCCTTGGGGATCGAAGAGTCCCAGCCTAAAGCGTGTGGGCAGTAGTTCTCGTAGATTGGCATCAATGGTAGCTTCTGTGGTGAGGCCTTGTTCCAAGGACTCAGACAATTTGGGGTAGGTATCTCCGCAATTGAGGTTGCAGCCGGCCTCTAAGGCCTTTGCCGCTGCCTGGGCAGCAGTCTCCACTACATTGTGCCCACTGTAAAAGTCTACTATTGCCCAGCAATCCGAAACGAAATATCCATCAAAGCCCCATTTGTCGCGGAGCACCTCCTGCATCAGGTAGGGATGTGCATTACACACCTCTCCATTTGTACGGTTATAAGCTCCCATTACCCCTTCTACATTTGCTTCTGTTACTAAGGCTTCAAAGGCAGGGAGGTACGTCTCCCAAAGATCTTTCAGACTCACTTGGGCATCAAATTCATGGCGAGACTCTTCTGGGCCGTTGTGTACCGCGTAGTGTTTGGCCATAGCGGCAGACTTTAGATAGCGGGGATGGTCCCCTTGTAAGCCCTTGACAAAGGACACGCCCATTCG
>JBCCTX010000215.1:0-13309 GCA_039197765.1 Bacteroidota bacterium | reverse complement strand
GTTAATATAGCCTAAGAAAGTTCTTAAAGTTTAGATCGCACTGTGTTACCTGAATAATTTAAGACAGGCATGAATAAATTTGCATATACATATATCGGGGGGATACTGCTGCTCAGTTGTATACAAGGATTTGGAAGACCAAGCTCTTTGGATAGCCTAAAGCAGTTACTTTCCACGCATATCCATTCCTTTGCTCAGCCGGATTCCCAATTGCTTTTGGACATTCACCTGCAGCTGGGAAATGCCTATGTAGATGCCGGGCATTACGACTCTGCCGTAACGGTCTTTACCCAAGGATTGGCCTACAGTAAAGACCCTATTTCTTACACCCGTATGCAATATGAACTTGCCTATTGCTACCAGCTTTTAAGCAACTATCCGGAGGCTATTACCCATAGTAAAGAAGCCATGAAAAGAGCGACCCAAGAGGTTCCTCTTAGCTTTCGTGCCGGAATATTTCACCAATTGGCACAGCTTCACGTGAACTGGGGAAAATTAGCGAAAGCTTTAAAATATGAATTTAAAGGGCTGCACCTGGCAGAGCAAGGACAAGACTCCTTGAGCATGGCTAAAACCTATTCGGGCTTAGCCCGGATCTACTATTATGCAGAACAGAATGAGAAAGCTTTGAATTACGATCTAAAGGCCTTGCCCATAAAATTGGCCATTGGGGAACCTAAAGATCGATACAAGGCCTATGTGGACGTGGCTTCTTCCTATATGGATGTGGGAAGTCTGGACTCTGCCTTGCAATATGCCCAGTTGGCCAACCGGGAAGCTACTTCAATGGATTTTACGCATGGTAAAGCCTTTTCTTCCCTGGTTATTGGGGAAATATACAAGCAACAAGATAAGCTGGACCAAGCCATAGAATACATTAATGGAGCGAGGGGAACTTTTCGAGAATTAGGTAGAACCTTTCCCATAGCCCAGTCTTTGGCTACACTAGGGGATGTACTGGGGATGAACAAGGATTTTCTTCCAGCTATCGACACCCTCCTCAGCGCTTTGTCCTTGGCAGATTCATTGGGGTACCACTCATTAAAGATTGATTTAACCCACAATTTGGCCCAGTTGTATGAAGAAGTAGGTCAATCCTCTGAAGCAGACACATACAAAGCCTTGTATAGTGATTTACAAGGTTCATTTCAAAAGGAGGAAAAAGACAGCCTGAATGTGCTTGAACTCCAACTCAAAATGGCTGAACTGGAATCTGAATATTTTCAACAACAGAGTTTAAATCAGTTGAACTTGGTCCAGAAAGAGCAGGCGTTAAAAATTCGACGCCTGTATATCATTTTACTCAGTCTGGGAAGTCTACTGCTGGTTTGTTTGCTTGCCTTTTTCCATGCCAGATATCGCTTGTATAAAAGCCGAACGCAAGAATTAAAGCGACAGCAAGAGGAGAAGAATTGGGAATACCATTGGCAAAAAACGACCAGTAAGGACTGGCAAAATCTTGCAGATAAATTGTACCAGGAAATACATTCTCGGATTCTTGCCTTGGGAAAGGATTTTCCCTATAAAGAGGATAGCGATTCCCAAGTTTTTGACCAAGTTCAAGTACCAGAGGAAGCCCAACCCATTCCCCCTATGCAAGGGCTTATCTCAGAGATTGACAATTACCTCCTTCAACTCAAATCCTACATCCAAGCGGGATTCTCTGGGGATCAGGTGGAGTTAATTTCGTTCAAGATGCTGATAGATGAGAGTCTTCAACTGCTTAATTCTCAGCAAAGGCAAAATTTATACCTCGTCCAGCACGATCTCCCTCCTTTGCGAGGGGACCGAAAAAAATTGATTCTACTCGTTCAACAACTGTTATTAGTATTCCTCGAAGCAAAACAAGAGGATTGGATTGAAATTCACGTCAGGGGAAATTTTACAAAGGATCCTGGCACCTACACAGTAGACTATGAATTCAATTTTGAAGGGGTAGGGGAGATCCCTATACCTGACACAAATTGGCACCTGGAGGTCTGTAAAAAAATTATCCATTTATATCATGGAAAGTTATGGGTGGATCGAACAGAAAAAGCATCTGTAAAGGTAAATTTTACCCTTCCTTTGAATAGAGTGGGGATAGATATCCCTGAGTAGCCTCCGGTCTGGTATCAGTCCTGCTTGCCATCAATATGAGATTTTCTTTTCTTGTCTATAATGACGGTTAACATCATCGGTACGGGGGCTGTTGGTCAGGCCCTTGCAGTTAGTCTTGCGCACCAAGGACGTAAAACGAGACTGATTAGAGCCACAGTTCAAGGTGTAAGGGAATCTCCTTACCGATATTCCATCTATAGAGATGGAAAGGAGATTGCTAGTGCTTCTATTCCTACCTGCTCTTTGGATACGCTTGAACGATTGGAAGGAGTAGTGGCCATTGCCACAAAGTCCTATGGCAATGCATTATTGGCGGAAAAACTGGCTGCTAAGGAAAGCGATATTCCCATCATTATCCTTCAGAATGGGTTGAATGTAGAAACCCCTTTTGTAGAATTAGGATTTTCCCAGTTGTATCGCTGTGTCCTTTTTATGACTAGCCAAATGGAAGGATCAAGAGGGGTAAGCTTTAAACCGGTCTCAGCTTCTCGAGTGGGTACCATTCATGCAAAATCTGATAATCTCGCACATGTAGTCGCAGCGTTAGATTCCCCTTTGTTTTCATTTGAAAAAGATTTGAACATTCGGAGTACCATTTGGCAGAAGGTCATACTCAACAGTGTATTCAACTCGATTTGTCCACTATTGGGCATAGACAATGGAATCTTTTATCGAGATCCCAAGGTATTAGCTATAGCCAAAACCCTTATTGAGGAATGTATGCAAGTAGCAGCATTGGACGGGATTATATTAGATAGGGAGGGCATTATACAAAAGGCCCTTCAGATCAGCCAAACCTCAGATGGTCAACTCATTTCTACGCTCCAAGACCTTCATGCGGGCCGGCCCACCGAAATTCAGTCCTTGAATTTAGAAATAGCTCGAATTGCGCAACAGCATGGAAGAGAAGGGCTCTGTCCCCAGACTCGGTTATTGGGAGAAATGATTCTGGCAAAGTCTGCTTTAAGTACTTAAGCAAAATAATTGTAGGCTTATAGGTAATTTGAATCCCTAATTTCTGAGTACAAAAAAAATTGTTTAGGATACCCCCTTGAGAGCTGGAATTGGGTGCTGGAGAAGGGGGCTAGGAGATGAAATATGGCATAGACCCAAATTAAAATCATCCATCTAAAGGTTAGCCATATGCTCAACTCTCATTCATTTATTCATCTCTAAGTGCCAAAATGGGCTGTGTCTTTGTGGCTGATAGGGTTTGAAAAAATATTGCCATAATAGAAAATGCAAATAAGCCTGCTCCAGCTAAAAAGAATAAACCGGGGGAAAGTTCTATGCTGTGTGCAAAATTCTCCAACCATCGAGACATGGCGATATAGGAAAGGGGTATTCCTGCGAGAAAGGCTATGAGAACTATGGCCATAAATTCCTTCGAGAGTAGGTAAAATAAACTATTTTTTGATGCTCCCAGCACCTTTCGAATACCAATCTCTTTTCTCCTTTGTTGAAAAGCAAAAAGGGTTAATCCGAACAGTCCAATGCAGGCAATGAAGATTGCGAGGACAGAAAAAATGGCAACAAGCCTACTTAGACGAAGATCTTTCTGGTATTGACGGTTGTAGAATTCGTCGAGAAAAAAATAAGAAAATGGATATTGGGGGAACCATTCCTGCCATTTTTTTTCCAGAAACATTCGTACTTCGTGTGTCTGACTGGGATTGATTTTGAGTGAGATGTAGTGATACCAGGAAGGAATTTGTATGATCAAATTAGGCTCAATTTTTTCTCTGGGGGAAATATGATGGTAATCTCGGTATACCCCTACAATGGTATATGTCTCTCCACTCCAACCTGCGGTAATGTGCTTTCCTAGTACTTGATCTGAGAGTTCCCACCCCAAACTTTCTAAGGAAGCTTCATTTACTAACATTTCCAGACTTGGTTCTGTACCTGATTGGGGCATGAAGGCTCTTCCTTTGAGGATTTCTATTCCCAAGGTTGAAACAAAACTTGGACTAGCAGAGAAATAGGAAAATTCCCTCCCTTCATCTTTGGGTAGCCCTTCCGGAAACATTATACCTCCCCCTTTTCCCGCACCAGGAATTCTGCTAGAGGCAGCGATACCTTTAATAGCAGGGTTTCCTTTTATGGCATCCTTGTAGAAGGGAAATTTTTCGGCAAAGCTTCTACCAGATATACCATCAGCCTGGATGACTAACACTTGGTCCTTATCAAAGCCCAGGTCTTTCTGTTGCAAAAAATTGAGCTGTCGGAAAAATACCAGGGTTGCAACAATTAAGATCAAGGAAATGGCAAACTGGCAGACTAGCAGGGTTTTGCGAAGAAATAGGCCTTTGGGAGAAGAACTATAGCGCTTTACCAGCGTTTGGATGGGCTGAAAGGAAGAGAGCACCCAAGCGGGATACGCACCAGCAATAATCCCCAACCCCAGGCTTGCTAGGAATAAACTCAATAGATTTTGGAGGGTGAAAGCCTCATGTATTACTATTTCTTTTCCCGAAAGGGAATTAAATAGGGGAAGGAGTAGCCCTGAAAGTGCCAATCCTATTGCGAGAGAAATTAGGCAAATAAAGATAGACTCGAATAGAAATTGACGGGTAAGGATAGGTTTCGAAGAACCTACTACCTTTTTGATTCCTACTTCGATAGCTCTGTCCATGGAACGTGCCGTTGCCAAGTTGATAAAGTTAAAGCAAGCGAGTAGTAGCAAAAGCATACCGATTCCCGAAAAGATCCTGACGGTAGTAATATTTCCTATGGGGCCTGCCTGATCTTCTGCCTCTGAGTAGAGATAAATTGTAGGTAGTGCCTCAAGCTCAAGGTTTACTTTGAGACCTAGTGGCCCCATTTTATCGCCAAAATTATCGTGAACTAATCCCCTTATCCGCGATTCGAATTCTTCGGCATTCGTTTCAGGTGTTACCTTTATATACGTATACAGCCAGTAGTTCAACCAGTCATATGCATTGCCCGTCCTCAGATTCTCCCAAGTTGAATAGGAGAGGAGGAAGTCAAATTGTATATGGGAAGACTTGGGAGGGTCTTCCACAATTCCTGTAATTTGGAAAGTAAGAGAGTCTTCCGCTTCAAATGTTTTTCCTACTATCTCTAAACTATTGAAGTACTTTTTCGCCATACTTTCTGTGAGAACAGCCGTATAGGGCTGGTCTAAACAGGTTTGGGAATCCCCTTGTAGGAGCTTAAAAGAAAAAATGGAGAACAGAGAAGACTCTGTAAAGAAGCTCCGTTGGTCTATGTATTGTTCTTTGTATAGAATCTTGGGTTCCCAACGGTTAAATAATCTAACGGCTTCCTCTACCTCTGGATAGGCTTCTTTTAACTTCGGGGCGATCATTTTACTAGAGCGGGCACTTAGCAACCAGTCTGAATCAGGAAGCTTATTGTGGGTCTCAATGCGTTGGATTCGACGCTTATTTTCGTGAAAGGAATCAAAGGCGAGCTCATCTTGCACAAAAAGAAATATGAAGAAGCAGGCGGCAATTCCCATGGAAAGACCCAATACATTTATGGCAGAGAAAGCCGGTCTCCTTTTGAGTTGACGGAAAAAAAGTTTGCTATTGAACTGAAACATAAGGAGGGGTTTTGTGGAGAAGATGGAAAAAGTAGGGGTTCGGAAAAAATAGGGACGCAGATACGAAAACAGACTTCCCATCAATTGGGCTTTGGCATGGGATAGACCCTTTGCCTCAATTAATTCCTCATAATACTCTGTAAGGTCGCCAATGAGTTCCTCTTGGAATCGATCGGACACCCAGGATTCAATCATATAAAGGATCCATCTCGGAAGGCTATGAGGCTGCTGATCCATCAGTCCTTTGCAATTTGGAAGGAAGACCCTGGGAGTTGGTTCCACATGTTTTGCCTGAGGTCGCGTACATACTCCAAGGCCCTTTGCCCTGCCAGGGTAACCTGATAACACTTCTTGCGTTTTCCGCCTCGTTTCTTGGTAGCCTCTGTCCAAGTTGCCTGGAGAAAGCCTTTGTCTTCCAGGCGGTTGCAAGCGGCATGTACAGCACCTATGCTAATATTTTTGTTGAGCTCATCGTGGAGCTTGTGCTTAATGGCGAGTCCGTAGGCTTGGTCCTGCAGAATAGCAATAGCGAGTAATACCAGTTCCTCAAATTCGCCGAGTTGTGTTCCTTTCATGCCTTCGGAGTGTTATTATTTTCTAAATGTATATAAAATAATTTGCCCCTGCAATTAAATTTTCACTTTGTATATAAAATACCTACTTCAAGCGAGGATTTTTCCGAAGAAAAAAATCATCATAAAATGGAACTAGGGAAGGCCCTTAGGGTTTTTTTGCCAGGGAGTTATACAAATGCTGATAGGAGAGATTTTCAGGATCTAATTCCATTGCCCTTTCAAGGTTTTCTTTGGCGTTAATAGGGTCTCCTAGTTGAAAGTGACTCACAGCGATTTGATACCATAATTGAGGATCGCTTTGGATAGTCTCTGAGTATTTGGATGTATTTTTCCTCTGGAATGAGCCCAATAATTCGGTCTATTTCATTAGCTTTTTCATCGAGTAGTAATACCGTAGGGTAAGCTTCAGGGATTTCATAGGTTTTGCAAAATAGTTTTCCCCCAGGTTCCTCAGCATTCAATTTGATAGAGATATAGTTTTCATTGACGAATTTCCCCACCTTGGGCTGCGAAAAAATATGTTTATCTAGTTCTTTACATGGAACACACCAATCTGTGTAGATATCAATTAGGAGTTTTTGCCCAGTATGTTGGCTTAATTTTAGCGCGGAATCTGGTTCAATATCCTGAAAGGCAACCTGTGAAAATAGCGAAGTACATGCCATTGCAATCGTGAGAAATAGAATGTTTGAGAGGTATTTCATGATTTTTATGTAATATTTTATATCAATAGGATGAGGTGAAAATCTAAATAGTTTTCCCATGCCATCAATTAAGGAGGCAAGTTTGGCCGAGATTCTGTCCCTGCGAGAGCATTTTCTTAAAGAAAACCCATTTCAAATCCGTTACCATGCCTGTCATGAAAGGGGATGGTCAGATTCTTATTTGATCCAAATGGGTGAAAAGCCTATTGGCTATAGCTCTGTAAAGGGAAAAGAAGAACTTTCTGATCGAGATGCTATTTTCGAATTTTATCTCCTCCCTGAATTTCAAAAGTTTTCTTCCGATATTTTTTCGGAACTACTTAAGGAAACCAAGGTAGTCTACATAGAAAGTCAAAGTAATGAACCTTTGCTTACTTCCTGTCTATATGAATTTGGAAAGAACATATATGCAGATGTTATCCTGTTTGAGGATGGAAAACCTACGGACTTTTCTTTTCCGCATCTCACTTTCAGAAAACGCAACCCTGGAGAAAACGTATTTGGGAAACTGGAAAGAGATGCGGGGGCATATGTATTGGAGGAAGCAGGGGAAATTATTGCAGATGGGGGATTTTTAACCCATTACAACCTTCCCTTTGCTGATCTATACATGGAGGTTCGCGAAGATCGCAGAAAGCAAGGGTATGGAAGTTTCATTTTACAGGAAATAAAAAAATTGTGCTACCAAGAGGGTAGGGTACCAGCTGCGCGTTGTAACCTTGCGAACAAAGCTTCCCAAGCCACCCTGAAAAAGGCGGGTATGAAAATATGTGGGTTTATGTTGACTGGGGAAGTGCATGCCAATACATAATATCTCTCCCAAACCTGTAACCCCATTTGCAAAGCTCCGTATTAAGAACCATATTTGTACCGACTGGTCTAATTAAAGGTGAGGAAGAAATACGAAATAGAAGACATTATCCAGAAGAGTCAGGAAGTAATCTGGAGGAAGGGATACCACAATACGGGCATCAATGAATTGCTTAAGGAAAGTGGTATACCTAAGGGTTCCTTTTACAACTTCTTTGAGAGTAAAGAAGACCTGATGATTAAGATAATTGACCACTATGTGAAAGAACAACGAGAAATTATGATCGAGATTCTATCCAATTCTTCCGTAAGTCCCCTAGAAAGGCTCAAACAGTTCTATCGGCACTCTATAGATCAGGCAAGAAATGAGCTAGATCGCTTTCTTTGTGTCAAGGGCTGTTTGATCAACAATACTTCTGTTGAACTTGGGGCAATAAATGACAACATTGCTGAAACCATTAATGCCCACTTTGGGGAAATTTCTGGTTACATAGCAGAAGTAATTCGGGAAGGCCAATTGAAAAATGAAATAACCGACCTTTTTCCTGCAGAGCAGCTGGTGGAGTTTATGCAAAGTAACTACTATGGGACCTTGTCTCGGGTAAAAACCACGCGGAGCATTGAGCCCTTGGAATTGAATTACCAAATGACCTTTGCTTTTTTAGCTAAATCTAACCCCTAATATATTTTTTGTTTCCAAATCAATTAGACTAGTCTGTCAAATAATTAATTAGACCAGTCTGTTTAAATTAAATAACAACCTAATTCTTATGGATCATCCTAATCAATCTTCAGAATCTGGGCAATGGTCAGCCCAGGTTGCCAATTGGGCCATCAAATGGCGCTGGCTAGTTCTTGGACTCTCTTTTATTGTTGCCTTTGGGGCAGGCTATGGAGGACAATTTCTAGCCTTTAATGATGACTATCACGTATTTTTCAGCGAGGACAATCCTCAGCTTTTGGCATTCGATGCTTTGCAGAATAAGTACAGCAAAGACGACAATGTATTCATTGTAATTGAACCCAAAAACGGAGAAGTATTTACCCGTGAGACCTTGGCCCTTGTGGAAGAATTAACGGATAGTGCTTGGCAGACTCCTTACTCAAGTAGGGTAGATGCCTTGACAAATTTTCAACATACGAGTGCCTTAGAAGATGACCTGTATGTGGAGGATTTGGTAGAAAATGCAATGGAAAAATCAGATGAAGAATTGCTGAGAATCAAGCAGATTGCAACCAAGGAACCACTGCTTGTTCACCGGTTGGTCGATCCTGAAGGCAGTCTGACAGCCATCAATATAACGGTAAAATTACCTGGAGAATCTATTGATGAAGGCGTGCAAATATCCACTTACGTGCGGAATATGGTGGATCAGTTCGAGGCTAAACATCCTGAGTACAACACGTATATGTCGGGTATGGTCATGTTGAGTGGTGCGTTCCGCGAGGCCTCTGAAAAAGACTTTGGGACCCTTATGCCCCTCATGTTTTTGATCATTATCATCACCATGCTGTTGGCTACACGTAGTGTGAGTGGAACCTTTGCGACACTGCTTGTAATAATCCTTTCTATCATGACCGCCATGGGGATAGCGGGATGGATGGGTATAAAACTTACTCCTCCTTCCGCTTCGGCGATTACGATTATCATGACGCTGGCAGTCGCCGATAGCGTTCATGTCCTGATTTCCCTGATTCAGAAAATGCGCGAAGGCTTTGCCAAAAGGGAGGCAATTGTTGAAAGTTTACGACTCAACTTAATGCCTGTATTTATTACGAGCCTCACTACGGTAATTGGTTTTATGACGCTAAACTTTAGCGAAGCACCTCCCTTCAGAGATTTGGGAAATATTACAGCCATTGGCATGACTGCTGCCTTTGTATTTTCTATACTTACCCTTCCGGCGTTAATGGCAATACTACCCTTAAAGGTAACTCCCAAAGAAACTATCAAACGCCTCACTTTTATGGATCGCCTGGGAGACTTTGTTGTGCAGAACAATAAACGGCTTCTCTGGATCACCAGCCTCGTAATAATTGGCTTTTCCGCTTTGCTTGTCAGAAATGAATTGAACGATGAATTTGTAAAATACTTCGACGACGGGGTGCAGTTTCGATCCGATACAGACTACATCAGCCAAAAACTCACGGGAATCTATACAGTAGAATTTTCTCTTGGAGCCGGGGAAAGTGGGGGAATCAACAACCCCGAATACTTAGCATCGCTCAACCAATTTGAGACTTGGTTGAATGACCAACCCGAGGTGATTCATGTGAATTCTTACGTGGAAATCTCAAAAAGAGTCAATAAGTCCATGCACGGGGATAGCCTACAATACTACCGAGTTCCGGTTGAAAGAGAAGAAGCCGCCCAATTTCTCTTGTTATACGAGATGTCTTTACCTTTCGGCCTGGATCTCAACAACCAAATAAACGTGGACAAGTCCGAAACCCGTCTAATTGCCACGGTTGAGAACATGTCAAGTAAGGAAATGATTGCCTTCTCTGAGCGAGCGGAAAACTGGTTGGTAGATAATTCTCCTACTTATATGCATACGCATGGGATCAGCCCCACATTAATGTTCTCCCATTTAGGCATGCGGCAAATCAATAGCATGATTTCCAGTAGTATTTTAGCTATTCTGTTAATTTCTCTTGTGCTCATGTTTGCCTTGCGGAGTTTCAAATACGGCGCCTTGAGCTTAATTCCAAATATTACCCCTATTACTGTGGGTTTTGGCGTCTGGGCATTGACCTATGGACAAATCAATACGGGAGTGGCCATCGTTTTTGGAATGACTCTGGGAATAATTGTGGACGATACAGTCCACTTTATCTCCAAATACTTGAGAGCTGTTCGGGAGTACGGAATGAGTCCTCAGGAAGCAGTTAAATATGCGTTTTCTACGGTAGGTAAGGCTCTGATTATAACCACTTTGGTATTGGTTAGCGGCTTTGTGGTCCTTGCTCAGTCCCAATTTGGGATGAATGCCGGTATGGCTCGAATTACCGTCATAATCATTTCTCTGGCCTTAGTCATAGACTTCTTACTGGTTCCTGCTTTGCTGTTAGCTATCAACCGAGATAAGGGCCCAGAACCCTCTGGCCAGCTATCTCCTTCCTTGGCTAAATCTTAGGAGAAGGTATTCGGAATAGACTTTAAGACAATAAACATACATCTCATTAATTCTTAAAACTATGAAAAGATTCTTTGTTGTTTCCCTACTTATCCTGGGGCTTGCTTACCCCCAGGTGAACGCCCAGGACCCAGCGAGCAAGGGCTTAGAAATTGCTCAAAAGGCCGATGCGGCTGACCAAGGTTTTGAAAGTACCTCTGTAAAGTTGACCATGATTTTGCGGAATAAGAATGGGCAAGAGAGCCAAAGATCCCTTCAAAACAAAACGCTTGAGTTTCTGGCTGATGGCGATAAGTCTATGATTACTTTCGACAGTCCCAAAGACGTTAGAGGTACGGCGATCTTGACCTATACCCACAAAGAGGGTACCGACGATCAATGGCTGTATTTACCCGCCATTAAGCGTGTAAAGCGTATTTCCTCTGATAATAAATCAGGCCCCTTTATGGGAAGTGAATTTGCCTACGAGGATCTTTCTTCTCAGGAAGTAGAAAAGTATACCTACAAATTTGTAAGAGAAGAAAGCCTGAATGGTGAGAGTACCTTGGTGGTAGAACGCGATCCAGTAGATCCCAAATCTGGCTATACCCGACAGCTGGTCTGGTACAATCCTGCTAAAGGCTACAGAATTGAAAAAACGGAGTTTTACGACAGAAGGAATGCCTTATTGAAGACGTTGACCTACAGCAAGTACCAAGCGTACCAGGATAAGTTTTGGCGTGCGGGAGAGCTTTATATGGTAAACCACCAGACAGGGAAAGAAACCCGCTTGCTCTTTGAAAACTACGAATTCGGAACGGGACTATCAGAGAACGACTTTACGCAGAATAGTTTGAAACTAGCAGGAAGATAGATTTGAGCTGAAGCTCGGACTATTAGAGTAGAGAAGCAAGAGGCCAGAAGAGAGAGATAAGTAGGTTCCTGGATATTTTTTCCACTCTTCTGGCCTTCTTTATTTAAATTTTTTTATGATTTAACATCCTAATGAGATATCAACCAAAATGAAAGCATCACAAGTTATTCGGATAGTTTTGGGCCTAGTTATCGGGGGAATTGCTTTGAGCGTTCCGGTAGTTGCACAAACAGATGATAGCCCCAAAAAACAAAAGGCCTATGAGGAATTCAATTTGGAGTTGCAATTGGATTACAGGGCCTTCTTGAGGGAAGGGCTCTACCCTGCTCAGAAACAGCAATTTGTATCGGGAGCGATATATCCGGAATACTACAGAGAGTGGAAGGGGGGTGAACATCGGCTGCAGTTTACGGGTTTTTTTCGCTGGGAAACGCATGAGACGAGAAGAACCCATGCAGATATCCGGGAATTGTACTGGCAATGGGTGAAAAATGACTGGGAGCTTAGCATAGGGGCAAAGAAAATTTTTTGGGGGGTAACAGAGTCCATTCATTTGGTAGATATCGTCAACCAAACGGATTTTGTTGAAAGTTTCGACGGGGAACAAAAGCTGGGACAACCGATGGTCCACTTTTCCTGGGTGACAAAGTTTGGAATCCTGGATGCCTTCTACTTACCCTGGTTTAGGAGAAGGCAGTTTCCTGGAGAAGAGGGGCGGCTACGCTTTCCTATATTGTTGGACAAAGAAGCGGCTCAGTTTGAAAGTGATAGGGAACGCTTTCACCCGGATTGGTCCCTTCGTTGGTCGCACAGTTTGGCAAATTTTGACCTTGGGCTTTCTCACTTTTATGGCACAGGACGCGAGCCCTTATTCGTACCGGGGGCGGATTCTGGTTCTTTTCAAATGTTGTATCCCATCATTCATCAAACGGGATTAGAAGTGCAAGCTGTAACGGGGCCTATGCTCTGGAAATTCGAGTCTATTCTGCGCAGCAATGACTTTCAGGAGACGGTATTCGCTTTTGCAGTTGGAGGAGAGTTTACCTTGGGGAATATTGCCCAAAGTGGCTTGGATATTGGATTACTGGCGGAATACCTCTACGATAATCGAGACGAATTGGCCATTACCAGTATGGACAACGATTTATTTACGGGGGCCCGCTTTGCGTTTAATGATGTACATAGCACTGAAATTCTTATGGGAGGGATAGTTGATTTGGAGCGAAGCACCAAACTATTTAGCCTAGAGGCCAGCCGTAGGGTAGGAGAAAGTTGGAAAGTGGAAATCGAAAGCCGCTTTTTTGCAGATGTTGCAGAGGATGAGTTTTTATTCTTTGTGAGAAGAGATGGTTTTCTGCAAGTGCGGATAGCAAAGTTTTTTTAAACGATTACTTAAAGGGGAATAATACATACATAATAATTATCTAAGCAAGAAACCATAAGGATGGATTATAAGGCTCGTATATTTTCATTCATCGGAATAAAAATATATACTTGTAATAGATAATCCCCAGCACATGAACACATCTAGACAATTGTATTCCTTCCTTTTCCTGTTTTTT
>JBCCTX010000214.1:0-13325 GCA_039197765.1 Bacteroidota bacterium | reverse complement strand
CATTGGAGCCACTGCGCACTACGTTACAAAAGACTTGGATGAAGGCCCGATCATTGAACAAGATGTACAACGAATCGAGCACTTTCATGGAACTTCCTATATGGTAGACCAAGGAAAAAATATTGAGACAGTCGTTCTTGCCCGAGCTGTAATGTGGCACTGTCAGCGAAGAATTCTACTGAACGGAAATAAGACTGTAATTTTTAGGTAACCAGAGAAGAATTTCCCCCTTTATTGAAGGGAGAAATTTGGTTATTTTTCCAGTGCAGAATTGTTATTGGACGTAGAAATTATTTAAACAATATCCCTATGAAAATCCTGTACCCTCCTATTCTCTCATTAGTTGTCGTTCTTATCTTTAGTCATTGTACTCCAGAAGAACTTGGCCCTGGGGACTTGTATACCCCATTTTTGTACGAAGTCAATCCGGGGTCGGAAGCTATGTATTACGTCTCAGATATGGTTATTTCTCAAGAGGAAATTCAGCACCTCCCCGCGACAGAGATTCGCGAAAGGGTAGACTACCTACAAGCAAACCCAGAACACCCAGGTGTTTTTCCCTCTCATATAAATGAAGGAGAACGGAATTTTGGCGTATATTTTGAATCGGATGAAGCTAATGTGTTTGTAGTTGAAGGTCTTATAAAGATGGCTGATCAAAATACTCCCCAATCTCTAAACCTCAATTCTTTTGCAGTGGTGGGAGATGGTGTAGATGTTACGCTATGTCCAGATCGCTTCGATACGTTTTTTCCCGACCAGCGTACTTCTCAAGTTCAATTTGAGGTATCTTCTTCTTTACATGGGGTACATCCTGCTACAGATTCAAGAGAGTTAACGTTGTTTGGGCAGCAACTTCCTGGAGATTATTCAGAATCTCAGATTACAATTCAAATAGAAGGGAAATTAAATTCCC
The DNA here is from genome assembly GCA_039197765.1 of Bacteroidota bacterium. Classification (GTDB taxonomy): domain Bacteria; phylum Bacteroidota; class Bacteroidia; order J057; family J057; genus JBCCTX01. Next base: position 12,409 of record JBCCTX010000214.1, on the reverse strand, counting down.
TATCCGGAAAATGGGAGTTTAGTGCGCCAAAAATAATACTAGCAGGGCGTATGCCCACAAGCTGAATAGAGCTTGGATGGGTTGGCTATTGTAGGTAAAATATTTCCCCAAATCGTGCAGGTAGCCTGGCTTTAAAAGCGTTACTAAGGAAGATTGAGACAGTCCAATTTGATAGGATTGCTGAAAATGAATAAAAAGGTTGAAGGTTTTTATCTTATTGTGCCTCAACTTGTTGGGAGTTGGGGTTTTTTTATGGAAACTTTCAGGGGACGAGAGTTAGGAAACATTCTGATTTTTTGACATTTCAGCGGTAATGGCAGCAAAAAGTGCCAGAAGAAAGCCTACAAAAAAGAAGAGGTATTGCCAAAATTTATGTTCTCCGAACATGAAAATTCCTGCACCCACGCATATAGCTGCAGCTATCGCTATGCTTTTTCCTCTATGCTTTTTGGGAAGTTTACGATCCATGGAAGTTAGGTTGTAATAAATACTTCTACCTAAATATACTGAAATTTCTCGTAGATAGCGAGAAAGAGATTAAGGGAAGGCAAAGGAAAAATCTGTGCTAACATGCTATTTCGATTTTTCTGTTTTTAAAATTCCTTTAAATATGAATAGATAATAATCCAATTACTAAACTGTAAGGCCCAAGTATTACCTCTATTACCCAGTTACTCATTCTTGATAGGATGCAATAGAATCAGCTCCTATTTTTGAAATGTATTCCTATCAAATCGACCTCCTGAACATTCTCGAATTGCTAGAAGAAATTTCGTAATTCTGCAAATCTTACCCAAGAACACCCGAAAATTTGGTGCTTAGAGCCCTGTTTGCAGTGGTGTTTACTGAGACGCTTGGAAGTATCGTGTCTGTTAATTTCTACCTCCCTTGGAAATAGTGGACCAAATCCCTGATAGCCAGCGTCTCAACATGGCGGCGGAGTATATCTCCGCCGCTTTTTTATGTTTGATAGCTTTCTTCTCTGCGTTGAAATCTGCGATACATTCCCAATAAATTGAGTAAAGGGGTATTTTTCGGTAATTGGGAAAACACCTTATCTCCTAATTTTACTGCAACAGGATAAATATCTTCATTGGGATAGAAATGATCTCGAGAGAAATGGACATATTTTAACACTTTTAGGGCATCAAAGTACTGATAGAACCGCTTCACAAAAGATACTTCTGTACTAACGTGTTGACGTATTTCTGCCAATTTTTCTTGAAATCCCTCTGTCTCAAAAAAGGACCTAAGAGAATCGGGCATGACATATGAATCGGATGTATATAAGGAAGATATATTTGCACAGAAGTGTTTCAGGTCTTCAAAAGTCTGCAGGTTGTAAGCAGGATAACTCAATGTATCTTTTTCCATCCATTCAGAAATAGCTCGACCGGTTCCGAAAGGGACCTTTTGAGAAGGTCGTGGGGAAGGGTATACGCAGGTAGAATGAATTTCCGAAAGGGTTCCTTGTGCGATAAATTTTTGAAGAAAGTAAAAGTCTTCTCCGGCTTTTCTCCGATTCATTCCTCCTTGTCTTTGATATGCCTCACTTCGAACGGCCATAGCAGACCCAATTGTGTGATAGGCAAAAGGATATCCTGCATACCGTAAGGCTTCAATATAGTACCTAAGAAATAATTCGTATCGGATAATACCTTGATAGATACGCGTGATATATTCCTTCCCTTGCGTAGGGTGTTCAAAGTAAATAGATGCCGCTTCTGATTTGGGATGTTGTTGAAAATGATTCCAAATTTCTTTTAGATAGTTGGGTGCTACTAGGGTATCTGCATCAAGTCCTATGATGATTCCCCTAGGATACTCAACTTGTTCTAGGCGATCCACGGCTTCGTCCATAGCAATTTTTCTAGCAAGTCCCACGCCTGCATGTTTTTGGGGTAGGGCGGGAAAATTCAGTAGGTGGTAGGTGAATTTTTTAGACGAAGCTTCTATCCAATGGGAAATTTGCCGGATGGAATGGTCGTTTTGTTGTAAAATGGCTTGAGGATGATCCTCAGAAGCATTCACTATAACCAGTACTTCAACTTCGCATGGGGGTTTCTGACAGATCTCTAGAGAATCGAGGGTTTTTACAACATCAGGCTCATTGTGACAGGGGATTGTAAGTACCATTCCTAGGTCTGCTCTTGGAGGGTTGAATATATATCTGGGGCTATAGCGGTGTTTTTCCAGGTAAGTTCTTCCTCGATGTATGGTCATGTAAGAATCGTTTGCTTATTATGAGTTGTGCGCGTAAATTGCGGCCGATTTTGTAAGAACCATAATTTATAGCTGATAAAAATAACCTATGGCAGAGAATAAAGGCAAGGTTGCACAGGTAATCGGACCCGTTATCGATGCGGATTTTAGTGAGGAAGGAGCCGTTCTTCCTCAGATATACAACGCTCTTAACATTCATAAGAAAGATGGTACACTCCTAGTACTGGAAGTTCAGCAGCATTTAGGGGAGAATCGCGTGAGAGCGATTGCAATGGATGCTACAGATGGTATTGAGCGAGGAATGGAAGTATTTGATACAGGAGCTACCATTCAGGTTCCTGTGGGAAACTCCATTCGTGGAAGATTATTCAATGTCACGGGTACGGCTATAGACGGCATCGGAACTCCAGATTCCGAAACCAGTTATTCTATCCACCGGTCAGCTCCTAAGTTTGAGGAGCTCAAGACGGAGATGGAGGTTTTGTACACAGGAATTAAGGTTGTTGACCTGCTTGCCCCTTACCTCAAAGGAGGAAAGATTGGCCTTTTTGGAGGAGCGGGAGTAGGGAAAACCGTATTGATTCAAGAACTGATCAACAATATTGCACTTGCATATGATGGGCTTTCTGTATTTGCTGGAGTGGGAGAGCGTACGCGTGAAGGGAATGATATTCTTCGGGAAATGATCGAAGCCAATGTGGTAAGATATGGAGAGGCGTTTAAGCATGCGATGGAAGAAGGGGGATGGGATTTGGATAAGGTGGACAAAAAAGCTTTGGAAGATTCCAAACTAGCCATGGTGTTTGGCCAGATGAATGAACCTCCAGGTGCTCGTGCGCGTGTGGCACTTACCGGATTGACCATCGCAGAGTATTTTAGAGACGGAGAGCCAGAAGACGCGAAAGGAAGAGACGTTCTGTTCTTTATAGATAATATTTTCCGCTTTACCCAAGCAGGCTCAGAGGTATCAGCTCTGCTAGGAAGGATGCCTTCTGCGGTAGGATACCAGCCTACCCTCGCTTCTGAAATGGGTGAACTTCAAGAGCGAATTACCTCTACCCAGCGGGGATCTATTACCTCTATACAGGCCATCTATGTGCCTGCAGACGACTATACGGACCCGGCGCCAGCAACGACTTTCGCACACTTGGATGCGACGACAGAGCTTTCTCGTGCGCTATCCTCGAAAGGGATTTACCCTGCAGTAGACCCGCTGACTTCTACTTCCCGAATTCTTCAGCCTGATATCGTAGGGGATGAGCATTATTCCTGTGCCCAAGCTGTAATCAGAATTCTACAGCGATACAAGGAGCTTCAGGACATTATCGCCATCTTGGGAATGGACGAATTATCTGAAGATGATAAGCTAGCGGTGGAGAGAGCAAGGAAGGTGGAAAGATTCCTGTCTCAACCTTTCTTTGTTGCCGAACAGTTTACAGGTATCCCCGGTCAATTCGTCAAAATAGAAGATACTATCAAAGGATTTAATATGATCCTCAATGGAGAGCTGGACCACTTACCCGAGCAGGCCTTTTACCTAAAAGGAGGTATTGATATGGTTATTGAGGAAGGCGAGAAACTGGCAGCAGTGTAGGGTTTCTTTTGTTTAAAGTTTGAGGTTTACAGGTAAATGGGCGCCGGATCTCTTCCTGTCATCAACTGTAAACCTCGAACCCATATCCCAGAGTCCATAAATAATGAACGTATTCCAATTAGAAATAGTAACCCCTGAAGGGAAAGCTTTTGAAGGTACAGTGGAAAAAGCAACCGTACCGGGTATTGAAGGAAGCTTTCAGGTTTTATTTAACCACGCTCCTATCATTTCTACCCTTGGCAAAGGGGTTGTAAAAGTAGAGACCGAAGCAGGCAAATCTCTGTCTTATGCCATTGAAGATGGAGTTGCAGAGGTATTGAACAATAAAATGGTTGTATTGGTCGAGTCCCTCAGGGAAACCACAGTTTGACCAACTTTAACATAATTTCTTCAAAATCTCTTCAAAATACCTTTGTACCTTAGGGTGTATGAAGGTTTTAATTGTAGAGGATAATCCAGCTCTATCTGACAGTATTTCCAAAAATCTGTCGATGGAAGGATTTACTTGTACCTGCGCGTACACCTCTCAGGAGGCGTCAGATCTCCTCATTTCTGCCCTGTATGATATGGTTTTGTTGGACATTATGCTTCCAGATGGTACGGGTCTGGATGTACTAAAGTATATGCAAGACCTTGACCCCATGCCGGGGTGTATCATAATTTCTGCTAAAGATGCTCTGGATGACAGATTAGAGGGATTAGATCTTGGGGCTGATGATTACCTCACCAAACCGTTTCATTTCCCTGAGCTACTCGCCCGTATAAAGGCCATTTACCGAAGAAAGGGAATGGGAAATAGTGGTCCACTTACGATCAATGAGATCTCAATTTACCCTGCTTCGTTTGAGGTATATGTAAACCAAAAGCAACTCAATCTTACGCGCAAGGAGTTCGAATTACTTATGTATTTTGTTTCCAATAAAAATAGAGTTGTGAGTAAGCAAGCTATTGCTGAATACCTTTGGGGTGCACAGGTAGACTTATATGACTCATTCGACTTTGTCTACCAGCACATCAAAAATTTGCGGAAGAAAATCACCCAGGCAGGCGGGAATGATTATATCACTACAGTTTATGGATTTGGATATAAATTCTATCTCAAGGCATCATGAATTTACTGACTAAGACTACCCTAATCTATGTAATTATCATCCTAGCGGTATTCACCTTTGGGGGATTTTTGTCTTTCCAGATCTTTCAAAAGGAAGTTAATAAGGAGACGGATTACCACCTTAGGGGGCAGTTAAACTTTATAACCGAAGTCATCGAAAAAGGGGCTCCTATTCATACCCTTAATTATAATAAACTACAAATTCAACCCTTTGATAGCGTAGGTCCCATTAATACCAAGCGAAGGTATTCTGATACCCTGGTTTTGCACGACCCGCTCAATCGGGTATTGCCCCACCGAAAGTTAAAAGTTGCTACCAAAGTAGGGGAAACTTGGTATAACATCTCTTTGTATGAATCCCTCGTGGAGGAAGACGATATCATGGACAGTGTGACCTCCAGTTTGTCCTATACGTTTGCCATTTTGGTTACCCTACTGATTATTTCCTCTGTTTTCATTTCTACCTGGATTTTCCGCCCCTTTAAGAAGACCCTTAAGGAAATAGAACAATTTCGGATTCACGCAGGCAAACTTCCCGATTTAGAAAGAACCCATGTCAAAGAATTCTCTCAACTCAACTCCTTCCTTTCAGGAATGATGGAGAAGAGCAGGCGAGATTACCTGAATTTGAAAGAGTTTATTGAAAATTCTGCCCATGAATTACAGACTCCGCTTGCGATAGCTCGTGGAAAGTTGGAATTGTTAATGGAACACAAGGAGCTAGATACTTTTCAGGCCCAGCAGATTCAGGGCGCATACAATGCTTTGACAAAATTGTCCAAACTCAACCGCTCACTAGGATTATTGAGCAAGATTGATAACCAAGAATTTGCGAATTTCAAGCCGATTGATTTTTCCGATACAGTTTATAAAAAGGTAGAAGAGTTTGAGGAACTCATTTCCTTGAAGGAATTGGAGCTGGATACCCAGATAGACCCAGAAGTCTGGGGAGAAATGGATCCTACCTTGTTAGATATTTTACTGACCAACCTGCTTCAGAATTCTATAAAGCACAATTATCCGAGAGGTAAGATTGAACTAACACTAGAACCGGGTTCCTTTACTATAACCAATACGGGTGAAAAACTTGAGATAGCTCCTAGAGTTCTATTCCAACGCTTTAAAAAAGGTTCAGCCAAATCGGATTCTCATGGATTGGGGCTAGCTATTGTGAGGAAAATCTGTGAAGTAAGCAATATGGACATACACTACCAAGCTGAATCAGGCTTGCATACCATAACTTTGCGGTTCCGGCCCGTGTATCAACCGAAGCCGGGGAAAATTCTCACCAATATTTAAGAGAAAAATAGATTCTCTTCAAATTTTCCTCAACTTCTCCCCTTAGCTTTGTTTAAAAATAAAGCAACGGTATGATACAAAAATTTCGATTTGATAACGTATCCTCTTTTTTTGTTTATGTATTTTTGATTTTTGTTACACAAAGTGCTTTCGGGCAGAATTATGTCTTTAACGGCAAAGTAATTGCCTCAGAAAGTACTTCTCCTCTCGGATTTGCATCAGTGGCACTCTTAACTTCAGAAGACTCCTCTTTAATTGCAGGGACCTACACGGAGGAAGATGGCACATTTTCCCTTATTACAAAAAATGCTGGTCCTTTCCTTTTACGACTCAATTATCTGGGCTACCAAGAAAAATGGGTAGGAGGGATTGAAAAGGATCCCAACCAATCAAATCGAGATCTTGGAAAGATACTTCTCTCAGCGAAATCAACGACGCTTGATGCAGTAGAAATAAAAGCTGAAAAAAGTAGGATGGAGTTCCACTTAGACAAAAGGGTATTTAATGTAGGTCGTGATCTTTCGAATATTGGAGGTACAGCCTCTGATTTACTAGATAACATACCCTCCATTACAGTAGATATAGAAGGGAATGTTTCCTTGCGAGGAAATTCTAATGTACGAATTCTGGTAAATGGCCGGCCATCAGGCCTTTCTTCTACGGATGCCTTACAGCAGTTTTCTGCTAACATGATCGAAAAAGTTGAAATCATTACCAATCCTTCCTCAAGGTATGAGGCGGAGGGAACGGCAGGAATCATCAATATCATCTTAAAAAAAGAGAAGAGGTATGGATGGAATGGAACATTTGACGGAACTTTTGGGATACCTACGAGCCATAATCTCTCTGCGAATCTCAATTTTCGGACAAAAAAGCTAAACTGGTTTGCAAATGTGGGGGGACGTTTACGAAACACCCCACGCAATTCTTCTGAATATCGGGAAGACTATAATGATCTGGGGCTTTTGTCGGAGATTACAGATCAGCAGCGAGTTTCCACCCGAGGGGGGCAGTCTGGCAACATCCGTTTTGGCCTGGATTACACCTTAGGTAAAAATGCAACTTTGACAGGGGCAGTGGTATATCGGATAAGCGATGACTTTAATACCTCAGATATTGACCTTTTGTACCTGAACCCCGAGTCCATCCAATTGGGATTTACTCAGCGGGAAAACGAAGAAGAGGAGGATGAATACAGTTTGGATTACAACCTACGGTTTGAGCGGAAATTCAGTGGTAAAAACCACAAGCTCACTGCCATGATCATGTATGAAGATGAGTGGGAGCGCGAATATACCAATGCCTTTGAGCAAGACTTTGATGGCCAATCACAATTCATCAATTTGGATGAGTCCATTATTGACAACGAGGAAAGTACGAAAGAGACGCGCCTGCAAGTAGATTATGAACGACCTGTCGGAGAGCAAGGGCGATTTGAGCTGGGCTTCCTCAGTAATATTCGCGATATCAATACCAGATTTCAAGTAGACGAATTCAACGACGAAACCCGGCTTTGGGAAACGCTACTCAGTCAGACCAATCGCTTTGTCTATGACGAGCAAATCCACGGAGCCTACACGAGTTTTGGAAATAAGTTAGGGCCTAAAATGAGTTATCAACTGGGTCTCCGCGCAGAATATACCTCTGTAGAAACCTTATTAAGAGATACCCAGGAAGAAAATTCTCAAGAGTATTTGAGCTTCTTTCCCAGTGTATTTTTCAATTATGAACTTACCGAGGGAAATGCACTTCAATTGAGCTATAGCAGAAGACTGCGTAGACCTCGTTTTTGGGATCTCAATCCATTCTTTAACTATACCAATCCCCTGTCTCAACGCAGTGGTAACCCGGCTTTAAATCCCGAATTTAGCAATGCCTTTGAATTGAGCTATATTCGAACATGGTCTAAGGCTAGCGTAAGTGCAAGCGTTTACTATCGAAAAACATTAGACGCCATTACTCGTTTCCGTTTTATTGATACTACCCAGGTGGTACTGACTTCTGATGGACGTGAGCAGAATCCTTCCATTTCTCGTCCAGAAAACATTGCCACAGAAGAGAATATGGGGGCAGAATTTAGTGTAAACCTAAGTCCCTCTAAAAAAATTGATATTACTTGGAGTGGGAATATTTTCTACAGTACCCTGAATGCAGAAAACCTTTCAATTAGCTCTGCTACGTCCTTTACAAGTTGGACCAGTCGATTGAATTCTCAAGTGGAGCTTCCAGGGCAAATCGATATGCAAGTCATGGTGAATTATCGGGGGCCCCGACAATTTCCCCAAGGCAAACAGAGAAGCATGCTATTTACAGACCTGGGATTGAGCAAAGATTTCTTGGGCGATAAAATGACGATTTCATTCAGAATGAGTGATATTTTCAACACGCAGTGGTACAGATCCGAAACGCGTGGGGAGAACTTTTATATCTTTAGCGAAGGTCAATGGCGTGCCCGTAGGCAATCATACCTCAACATTACCTATCGTCTAAATCAAAAGAAACGTCGGCAAAGACGGTTTAATGGAGGTGGACGTGATATGGGAGATCCAGGAATTTAAAAAGAGGAGATATGAGATAATTAGTCTGACTTCTCGCATCTCAAACACATACGTCAAGTTTATTTTTGTGGAACGACTGTCTTAGTCGTTCCTTTTTTTTATCTGACTGGGAAATTTTCCTATTTTGAGGAAAGTCAGCAACGCTGCGTGTTTTAGGTCCATTTTATTGTCATGGCAGATTTAGAACGAATTTTCGTTCAATTTGAAACCCAGGGAAGCCCTGTTTCTATTACACCCTTTGGAAGTGGTCATATTCATGACTCCTATCGGGTAACAACTGCAGAAGAAGATTTACCTGATTATCTGATGCAGAAGGTTAACTCTCTCGTATTTCGGCAGGTCACTTCCATGATGGAGAATATTGAGCGGGTTACTCAGCACATGCGTAATAAACTTCGCAAAGCGGGGGTTGCAGATGTCCACCGGAGCGTTTTAAGAGTAATTCCCACTTCTCGAGGCCTATCCTACTACATCGACGACCAAGACCAATATTGGCGGATGTACCTTTTTATAGATAATGCATATAGTTTTGAGAAGCCTGAAAATGGGGAGCAAGCCTTTGAAGCTGGGGCTTCACTAGGAAGGTTTCAACAACACCTAATTGACCTTCCTGGTAAAAAACTTCATGAAACGATCCCGCATTTTCACAACATGAAACGTCGATTCAGAAGTTTCAATAAAGTAATCAAACAGGATCCTGTAGATCGCCTGAAATACGTGGAGGAAGAGGTGCGTTTTGCCCTTAGGAGGAAGGAAGAAATGAATATGATTACCGAGTTGGGAAAGGGGGGCTTCCTACCCCTTCGCGTAACCCATAACGATACAAAGTTTAACAACCTCTTATTTGATGAGCGGGGTAAAGCACTCACTTGGGTAGATCTGGATACCGTCATGCCAGGGTATGTACATTATGATTTTGGGGATGCTGTTCGCTCGCTTGCGAATACGGGCAAAGAGGACGAAACAGATATATCCAACCTATCCTTTAATTTTTCCTATTACGAAACATTTTGTGAGGGATATTTGGGGGAAATGGTCTCCTTACTCACGCCTATTGAACTGATACATCTGGCATTTTCCCCAAAAATGATGACCTTTATAATGGGTTTGAGATTTCTGACAGATTTTATAGCGGGCGATGTATACTATAAGACTAGCTTTCCCGACCAGAATTTATTTCGCTGTAGGTCGCAGTTTTCACTGCTCAGGCAAATGGATGAGGCTTTTGAAGAGATGAAGCGAGTCGTTGAATCTGGTATGTTTTAATTTTCTAACGCATTACGTCTTATGAAAAAAATCACTTTTCTTTTCATTATAGGCGCCTTTGCCATGAGTGGCTATGGGCAGACGGATAAAATCGTTTTGGTAAACACGCAAAAAGTGGGGGCTGATCGATACCGAGATATAAGGGGGACCCCTTATTTTTTTGAAAGCTGGCAGAAGGGTAAAATTTTGTCAGGCTCAGGTGAGGTATTTGAAGTAGAAGAAGTAAACTACAATGGGTTCACCCAGAATTTTGAAGTAAGAGACGGCGAAGAATACATTGAGTTGGATGCCAAATGGTACCTTCAAGTGGAATTTAACCAAGATGAGAACCCAGAAAGCAAGGAATACCAAGAAGTAGAAAAAATTGTTTTCCAAAAGCGTGGACAGGCGAATTTTACAGATCGATGGATGCAAGTTTTGTACAAGGGAACCGAATACTCACTTTGGAAAGAGTTTCTGGTAGCTAAAGAGGAAAAAGTATTTCAGAATGTGGGGAAAGAAGTTATCATGGAGCGCTTTAGTGGAAAAACTACCTATTATATTCTTGCCCAAGGGGAAATGGTTCGCGTCAAAGGAAAGCGCAAAAAAACCCTCGCGGAATTAGGGAAAGCCTCTGAAGCCGAAAAATTTGTAAAAAAGGAAGGCCTAAATCTAAAAACGGATGTAGGAATGATCCAATTGGTTCGTTTTTATGATGCCCAATGACTAAGGGAAGAATAAAGTCTGTAAAACCTCCCGTTGGACTTCATGTTTTCCCTCGAAAAGATGGTATTTTACATGATTACCAAAAATTTCGTTGAGGCGTTTAAGTTCTGTTTCCATTCTCTCTTCTGTGAGAAAGGGGTCTTCATTTCCCACCACCGTCCAAACTTCGGCATTTGCTGAGAGCTGTGGAGTCAAGTCCTCGGTAATTTCGTGTGGAAATCCACCTGCCCAAAGGATGAGTTGGAAGAAAGGAATTTTTCGACTAACAGCCCACCTGGAGATGGTTGCTACGCCTTGGGAGAAGCCCATGAGGTGGAACCTGTACTTTCCCCAAGGTTCCGATCCCAATTCTTTACGGATAATTTCATCCAGGTATTCCCCCTGATTTTGAATCTCCATTTCCCTGAATTCCCGTGTCATCCAGCTTGCCCCTACTTTTTCATACTTATCATGCATATAGTACCGTGAAAGGCCTTGAGGAGCTATGAGAAAGTGGGTTTTGGGAGATAAGCTATCAAATCGACGCATGAAGTACTTCGCCTGTTGACCCAATCCGTGACACACAATCCAGATGGCTTCCGTATCAGGGTTTAAAGACCCGTAGGTATAATATGGGGCTTCCACAGAGAAGGATATCGATTGGAGGTCTGCTTCCATATTCCAATTATTATATGTTTATATGAATATGTTATGATATTAGAATATCATCAAAAATAATGTCTTTTTATTGACATTTTTAAAAAATAGTTCGATCTTTTTAAAGAAAATAAAAATTGTTTGCTTAGCTTTGATTATGGGTGCCTAAGGTATTCATCTTGTTCGACTTCATCTACATTCAACTAAAGGAACCTATGAAACAGCATCATGTGATTGATCCACTGGCACGCAAAGATATAGAAGAATTGCGCAGGAACATCGAGGCCTTTGAACTAGGTAAGATGGATGAGGAAAAATTTAAGGCCTATCGTCTCACGAGGGGGGTTTATGGACAGCGACAGGCAGGTGTGCAGATGTTTCGAACTAAAATTCCCTTTGGACGACTGAATACGCGCCAGTTGGGCAGGCTAGCCGAGGTTTCCGACCGCTTTAGCACGGGCAATCTTCATCTTACTACCCGCCAAAATATTCAAATGCACCATGTGAAGCTGGCAGATAGCCCTGCAGTTTGGGAGGCCCTGGCGGAGGTAGAAGTTACCGCTCGTGAAGCTTGTGGGAACACCGTTAGAAATATAACGGCTTCTGCCATTGCGGGAATTGACCCTGAAGAACCCTATGATGTATCTCCTTATGTAGAAGCTACTTATCAGCATTTTCTACGAAATCCCATATGCCAAGATATGGGGCGAAAAATAAAGATAGCCTTTTCATCCAGTGAGCAAGACTCTGCTTTTGCCTACTTTCATGACTTTGGGTTTATTCCTAGAATTCAGGATGAAGTGAAAGGTTTTAAGGTTTTGCTCGCTGGTGGCTTGGGGGCACAGTCTATGATTGCCCACACGGTGTCAGAGTTTATGCCTGCGGATCAAATCATGAGCTTCATGGAAGCCGCTATCCGAGTATTTGATCGGTACGGAGAGCGAAGCAAGCGCTTCAAGGCCCGAATGAAATTTTTAGTGAAAAAGATGGGCCTAGATGCTTTCTTAGACCTAGTTG
>JBCCTX010000213.1:0-13342 GCA_039197765.1 Bacteroidota bacterium | reverse complement strand
TGCAAATCCTTCAAGAGAATTATTTAAAATTCTAACATTTTTTACCAGATGTACACCCTCCTTCTGGCTTGAATAAACGATCCAATCACGACTAGGTTCTGTCTCCATCTTCTTTTTTCCCTTTCGTACAATTTCATTCTCCCAAATTCGTAACCCCGTGCTTTCATTTGACCCGTATGCTGCTACAATAGCCACAGGGGGACCTGAAAGGCTAATACGATTATGATGAAAATTTAAATTATCTAATCCCCCCCTACTGCACACCACAGAACTAGGCCAACCCGATGCCACCGACTCAATCTGATTGTGGTGAATGTTCCAGTTTACATACTTGACTCCCTTATTTTCCCAATTAACAATTACATAGCCTCCGTTTCCCGGAGTGATATCGTTAAAAGCTACCTCTACATAGTGCATAGAGAGTTCAACAGGATATGAAGCTGGACCTGAACAGATGATTTGGTTATTCAAAACACGCATATTGCCTGGTTCTTCTGAGCCCACATCTGCCACCAGACTCAAGGTATTGTTGAGGGTACACTTACGGACTTCACAATCTTTAACTAAGACATTGTGAAACTCTATAGAGATGTTGGGGGCTTTGTTGTTTTGCCAAAGGCCAAAGTCTGCAACCTGTATGTTACAATCTCGGATAATAAGCCGTTCTACTGCGTGGCCCTCTGGTCCCAAGACCTTGATCCCCAGCCCTCCCCCTCGATTACCTTTGCGCTGCTCGATTTCTTCGATTTGTAGTTCACATAATTCTACATCAGATACAGCCCCCACATGGACCGCTCCTCCCGCCCAATCGCTACTTCCCCAACTGCAGTCATAAATCTGACTATCATGGAAAGTGACGTAAGAACTATTCCAAATCCAAACACTGTTATAAAATATAGCACTAAAATCTAGTTCATCTAACTCTACTTGCGCTGCGTCTTGAATGAGTATCCCACCATGAAGTTTCTTGTTGTCCCCCTCAATGGAAAATTTATGCAATCGTTGTTTCCCTCCTTTTACAAGGATGAGGTATTTTTCAAACTGATATCCAGAGAATTCATAGGTCCATAAAGCAGAAGCACCTTTGAGACGCGTTTTTTCTGTTCCTTGCCCCATTAGGGAAACGCCTTCGGGAAGTATACACTGCCCGGACTCTGTGAAAGTCCCTTCGCCTAGAATGATTCGGTGGCCCTGGTTAGAAGAGACACTCCTGCATGCATGGAGCAGACTTTTCCAGGGTTGGGATTCGGTTCCAGGGTTTTTATCATTTCCAGAGGTACTTACGAAGTAGTCCTTGGCAAAGCCTATACCTGCACATGAGCAAAGTAGGAGGGTTAATAGGTATTTCAAAATTACTGTCCTGTCTCTAACTTTGGTGATCAATCAACTCTTAGATTTATTCACTCAATCTTTGTCATACTCCTCACCTTTCTCTCTCAAGCCAACAGTCCAGGGAGGGGTTCATTAGCTTCAGCTAACTTTCTCTGTGTCCCTGCACCTCTGTGTTTAATTCTCATAATAACGACAAGCATGTAATGCCCTTAGCCCTTCAAAAACTCTGCGATTTCCGTTTCCATTTCCTTCCGCTTCACCTTTTCATCCTCCTGGACCTTGCTCAAATCCTTATAGCCTTTCAACCAATACCCCAATATTCGCCTTGCATATCCATCAAATAAGGCATAGGGAACATAAACTGGGGGACAATTTCTTAGTACGTAATGGGTATACACCTTGAGATTTCCCGTCCCTGTAATGCTAAATAAGTGCTTTTTATAATTGGACCAGGAGCGCTCCATACGCTTTTGGTGGTCTCCACTTTCCTGCGGAAAAGAATACAGCATTGCATCGTAGTTGCAATAGATTTCGAAGCCTGCCTTAGCAGCCTGAAAAGTAAAGTCGTAATCCGCGGCATACTGAGGGAGTTTCTTTTCTTCAAAAAGGCCAATGGTCTCGAAGATCTTGCGGGGGATAAGCAGCCCTCTACCTGGTGCATGGGTTACCTTGTGAAGTCCCTGGTGTTGGGCAGGTGGCAGGCGATCGAGTAATTGAAAAGATTTATTGGTTTTCCAATTATGGATCTCTCCCCCAAAATAGGGTTTCTTGGAATTGTAGTCATAATCCAAGGCTCCCAAAATAGCATTTGGCTTTTGCTCAGCCCAATACATCATTTTTTCCATGTAATCTTCTTTAGGAACCGTATCATCATTCAAGGCCATGACATGAGTAGCCCCGTTTTCCAGCGCATATCTGACCCCCTTGTTCGTAGCCCCCGTCCAGAACAAATTCCCATCTCCGAACAACAAAATTGTTTCTGGAAATTCACGGGTTATCATATTAGCCGTACCGTCAGTAGAGCCATCATCTACTACAATCACCTTAAAATCTTTATAAGTTTGATTCTCCAGTGCTTGCAGGCAACCTCTCGTCAATTTCTTCCGGTTGAAACAAGGAATTACAATATAAACCATGTGTCTTATTCTTGGACAGTTAAAGAAAATACTGCTTATTTTCGATATGACTGCTTTACCAAGGAATATTTTTTAATTGATGTTAAGTAAACTGAAAGACTATAAGTTCACTAACGAGATTTTTATCGTCAAGAACGTTGGCCTCAAGACATTGCTACCTGGCTTTCTATCAGCTCTTTTCTCTCTTCTTTCACCTCTTCATCTGAGCCCAGTTCTTCCTTTCGATTTACCGCCAAGAGTGAAAATAGCATGAGGAAAATCTCAAATCCTATTCCCCCAGGATAGACAAAACTATCTATTTGCATGAGGTATAGAAGGAAGATTACAATGGGGTAAAACCTCACCATGTTATTATAGCCATTCTTTTTTGCCATCCTAAAAAACCGCATGGCTATGAACATCATTCCAAAAACAATGCCCAATCCAATTATACCTTGACAGATTAGCAGGTCTAGCATGGTACTGTGAGAGTGAAGGGTATACACATCTACCATCCATTTATCTGTGATATCTTCGTAAATTCGGAGGGTACCAAAGCCCCGAAAGCCATTTCCTGTGAGGATCCCGGTCTGGTCTTTTTCAATCCATTCCACCGCCCTCTCCCAAATGTATGCTCGACTATTGTAAGAGGTTATATCTTCGAGGTCTACACGCTTCAAAATTGAAGCGAACATGGGAGAACTGAGGATATTGTACACCAGCATTTTAGAATTCAGGAGGAAAGGAATCATACACCACGCCCCTATGAAAATGGCCCAATGTACATAAGCGAGTCGAACAGTGAAGATTCCCATAATAAATAGGAGAATCAGAATAGTCAGACGGGAGTTTATTACGAACAATAGACCACAGATAATTCCAAAATAGAGTATATATTTGAATCGTTGTCCTACAGAGGCACCCCGAAGCTGAATCAGGATAGGAAAGATCAAGATGGCAAAAATGGCGAGAACATTACCTCCATCATAAATTCCATCTGAAAAGGGTAGTGATATACGGTCCTCAAACCCATGGGCGAGGGTAGTAATCCCAGCAGCAACCCCCATCAAATTGACGATAAAGTATATCCCCAACCCTATAAGGGTTTGGCGAACCGGATCGAAGGATTCGTCTCCAGCGTTATAAAAATTCCATATAAGGAAACCAATAAAAGGTACCCCTACACGCAAAACTTCGGTAATCGTCTTAATGAGGTCATAGCCGGGTATTCCCACACGCAAGCCCACAAGGCCAGAATAGGCAAAGGCTCCTACAAATAGGAGAACCCAAATGGCTTGGAGGTTAACTCGGAAAATAAATTTTCTCCCATACAGGGAATCCAATGCATAAAAGACTATGAGGAGTATGTGGGGCAATATGCTAAGCATATGTCCTGCAGGCGTAGAAAAATTGTTCGTAATGTATTGCCCAAACCCAAAAAACAAGAAATTAACAATGAACAAGGCATTAACCAGCTTCCTTTTCGAGATCATTTCGCTTAATTAAATACCTTTTGAACTAGGGTATTGATTTTCCTTGTTGCCCGATTCCACAACCGTTGATCGTCTGCAAAAGAGATAACCCGGTCGAATTCAAAGTCGGGAATAAAGATGGGATTTTCCCTAAGGGGAAAGCTTAATTCTTTGCGAGGGATTCGGGCAATTTTCCCTTCCCCTTTGGTATGGGTAGCTTCCTCTCCAAAACCCACATTGGACACGAGGTTGTAGGCAGGCATAACGGTGAGTCCACTATTCATCATCCGGGTAAAGTTCCATTGAAAATCCCATACCGAGCCTTTATAATACCCCTCATAGGTATACTGGTATTCCATGGAGATTACCTTATATACCAAGGGCTCCAGCATATTTTTCATCAACTCCTGAACTTGTGGATTGGCCCATCCCGCCATGTGGTAATCGTAATTTTTCCAGGCCCTACTCCAAGTAGCCCATCCCCATGTAGATCCTATCTGAGAGAAGAAGTAATCCCATTGTTCGGGTTTCCACTGCTTATTCATATTGGTTCCACTCACCATCCATACACGCTCATCGAATTCAAATTTTTTGAGAAAGTGCTGACAAAACCAAAAGAAACTTTCGTTGGGAATACAATCATCCTCTAGGATGATTCCGTAGGGTTCTTCTTCCAACATCCAACTGATTGCCTGGGAAGGATTTTGGCCACAACCCAAGTTTTGGCCCTGAAAGCGTGTTTTTACTTCGCATTCCCAATCTATAGATTCCAAGGCGACAGCACGTGTAGCCTCGCATTTCTCTATATCTTCTGGCTTACCAGGTCTAGGGCCATCCGCAGCCAAGTACACTCGCTTAGGTCGGACCTGGCGGATCGTGCGAATAACCTCTTTGGTATGATCCGGCCTGTTGAATAGAATCAACAAGATCGGTGTGTCTAATACCCCATTTTCCATAACACAAATCTTTAACTCGTCCTATTTAATACCCTTGATATCCAATTTCCAAAAGCTTGCCATACCTCGTAAAAGCAGCAGTACATTGGGTCTTGTGGGTGCGTAGAAAAAGTCTATGATAAAAATATTAACTGTGTTGGAAATAATAGTAGCGATAATTGCGCCTTCTGCTCCATAATCAGGAATGAGCAGATAATTTGCATATATATTTACTATTGCTCCAACTATAGCTGTGATTAGAGAGTAGCGAAATAGGCTTTCGTTCACGATAAAGGAGGACTTTGCCGTTCCCATACTCATGAATAATAAGCGAATAGAGAACAGAGAAAGTAAAATCCCTGCAGTCCGATACGCCTCTCCAAAGATTAAAACGATTGAGAATTCTGCGACAAAGAATAAAGGAATAGCCGTTACCAGAAACGCCATGAACATCAGGCGATAAAAATTAAGCCTGCGTTGCAAATAGGCCTCTGGCCCGATCATTTTACCCTTGGTTATGGCAGGGTCAAATGAGCTAAACAAGACCATGGGAATAATGGTAGCTGCTTCAATCATCCGGAATGCAACCGAATAGTGCCCTACTTCCTCTGGACCTAGCATATTCCCCAACATATATTGGTCAATCCTTACTTGAATCTGAATCGCCAAATTGTATAAGATCAATGGCCAGGATTCTTTCAATAGCTGGCCTGCCAGTTTCCAGCTAAACTTCCATTTAAGGATTCTATGTCCTCGCTTGATATACACATATACTAATCCGCCTCCAATGATGATCCCTTCCAGGGCAATAGACAAGGCAAACCAATGCAGAGGGGCATCTATTTGAATTAAAATAATTTTAAATAGTGCATTGCCCAAAACTTGAATGAGCTGGATCTTGACTACGTGCTTGGACTTAACTTGAGATTGATAGAAAAAATCGATTACCTGGAATGCGCGAAAAAATCCCCCTGAGGCAATGATCATGATCATGACGGCGGTGTACTCATCAAACCCTCCAGCCAAAATCCATATCCCTAAGAGAATCTGAATCGTCCCTGCCCCAAAGAATTTCAACCCGAAAACTGTACCTAATAGCTTTCGCTTCCTTTCGGGATTTTTAACCAGTTCGCGGACGAGAATTCGATCGATCCCCAAGGAAAGAAAGGTATCCAGCATAGCCACAACGGCCATTGCATAGTTGAGTAAGCCAAAGCGATCGGGACCTAGAAATCGAGCTACATAGGCAGCCATCAGCAGTGCGACCCCCATGCGTACTACACGCTCTATCATGAGCCAGGAGGTGTTCTGAAAATACTTTTTGAAGCCTTCAGAATTAAAGAGAGATACTACTGCACTGCGTGAACTCATGAATAGAATTAGTGTTGGTAACAATTCTTTGATGGAGACAGTTCCGCTCTACCAAAGAAAAAAAGCAACGTAGCAGCAATTCTAAAGACAAAATGGACATTAATCCCCGGTCCGTTTAGAGTTGAAAATTCAGGCTTAGGAATTTATACCTTATAATATATTTGTTGTTAAATAAAATGGGAGATTTTTTGAAAAATCTGGAAGCCAAAACTCCTAAACCCAGTCTCTATACCACAAATCTGGAAAATTTGAAGATGTAGGACAATTGATGTTCGCTGAATGGTAAAATAAAAAGTATGAATGGGGAATAGTTCCTAATTCAGAAAAAATAACCTTAGGCTATCTTCATGGTTATCAACTCCTTATACAACTCGCCTTCTAGAATATTCTTTAGCTCAACCCGAAAATCATTAGCTGTATTTACAGCGATAGGGTCCAGTTGTGCAGAGCAAAGCTTCACCTGCTCACTATACGTATGAATGGCGCTTGGAAGGTCATCCTCATTGTATACAACAATGGCCTTTTTCCACTCTTCCAACTTGCGGGCAAATCCTACCTGATGGTTATCTACATGCTCTCCAAAACTTTTTTGCCGAGGTAAGATGATCGGAATCTTTCCCATCATCAAACACAAAAGGATAATGTCTTCTCCGGCTTCACTCACCACTATCTCTGCCTCTTTTATCCATGTAAGGTGTTCTTGGTAAGGAAACATAGGACGCTTAAAGGAAAAGGCATCAAGTTTAAACTCTGGACGAAAACTTCCATATTGCCCATACAATTCCCCCGAAATGTTTCCAGCGTTTTTTTCCTTATTCATCGATAAAAGAAGACGAGAAAAGGGAAAGCGAATATTTCCAGCTACTACATATATCATACATACTGTCCTTTAAATTTGGCTTTTTTGTACTTCTTAGCTAACTCCGGATACTGAACAAATAGATGATCTACAACGGGATAAATTAGCCTACCTGTCATCGATAAAGACTCAACCCGCGTCCAAGCCTCGATGAACATGGTGGGAATACCCAAGATTTTCGCTGCGTAAATAAATGGAACCCCTACCCCTGCCCCTGTAGAGATGACCATCTGGGGGCGCTCCTTACGAAGGAGCCTCAAGGCGAGGAAAAAGTTTCTAACCATATTGGGAAGATTCCGGTCTGTAGGGGCATAGGCAGTGACAATCTCCTCCTCTTTCAGAAAGTGGTCTGTCTCTAAACACTTATGCGTCACCCATACCCGATCATAAGGCTCCCAGACCTCTCGAAGTAGATACATAGAAAACAGGTGCCCTCTAGAAGAACAAACCAAACAAATCTTGGGAGTAAACATTTTTCAAAATTTCACTTTTGACATTTTATACTCTTCGCAAAAATCTTCACAAGAGAAATAATAATACTATCTGCAAAAATTAAATATCAAAAATTGTTCCGAAATAACTTTACACAATTCCCTAATATCAGGAGGCTTGATTTCCCAGACTTAATCAACTAGGAATTTCTACCATTCAAAACACAAATACGACAAATTGATATTTCTAAATGCGTATTTATGAAAGAAATGAGCTTCTTTGCAGTAACAAAAAGACAACCCTGAAAATGAAATTTATACCGCTGAAGCTGTCAGGTGCTTACATCATTGAACTGAATCCCTTCCAAGATGAAAGGGGATTATTTGCTCGTACCTTCTGCCAGAGAGAATTTGAGGCTATATCACATACAAAATCCTTCGTACAGATCAACCATTCTGAAACCTCTAGCAAGGGAATAATACGGGGGATGCACTTTCAAATCCCTCCATTTGGTGAAGTAAAACTAATACGATGTGTTAGGGGGAAAATTGTAGACGTACTGTTGGACTTACGAAAGGATTCCCCTACTTTCCTACAGCATGAAATGGTAGAGCTTTCAGAATCAAATCGACGGATGGTGTATATCCCTGAAGGATTTGCCCATGGATTCCAGAGTTTGTCATCGGACGTAATTATGATTTATCACCATACGGAATACTACGCGCCTGAATTTGAGAGAGGACTCAGATACAATGATCCTCGCCTCAATATTCAATGGCCGTTAGCTCCTACCACTATCTCTTCAAGGGATCAAACACATCCGTTACTAACAGATAATTTTCAAGGATTATCTTTATCAGAGATCAGCAGACTTCCCTCTTACACTTAGAACAAAAACCCTAATCTAAATCCGATTATATCAAACTCTCGGGACCGTTCGTATGTAAGGGTAAATATACCTGCTGAAAACGGACTCAAAACTATCCCCCCTCCATATCCACGGTGCCACCGTTCTGAATCTTCGCCCTCCAGCCAGACCCTCCCGTAATCAAAGAAGCCCAGCAGTCCAAATTCAACAGGGAGGAAATAGTTCTTAGTTCGCGCAAAAGGAAGTCGAAATTCCAGGTTGTGATAAAAAGCCTGGTCTCCCGAGAAACGCTCTCTGCGAAATCCTCTGAGGTTGTTCGTCCTTCCTAGAGTAGCTGCTTGAAAAAACTCATAGTCTCCAAAGTTTCCGTTGTATCCCACTCTACTTGCTAGAAGGATCGGAATTGGAATCCTCATGTAGTGGTACAAAGCCAGTTCAGTCTTAATATTCCCGAAGCCTTCCTCTGTATCTCCAAGATTTAGGTTGTAACCGGATTGGAAATTGAATTGATATCCCCTTCTTGGCGAAATAGGATTATCACGTGCGTCAAGCTCATAGGTTAAAAGGAGTCCTCCATAATTCTTATTTTCAAAATCCTCATCAACAAGCCCAGACGCATCAGTAGCTACAAACCGATCTTGAGACTCCTGCACCGTACTACTTTGAAATATAGGGCCTACCGTTAGGGTATGTATGTCATTGTTAAAGGTCTGTCTTAATGCAGGATAAACTTGTACCTGCCGGATACGCACTCGGTTGAAGTCAAATTCTTCATCAAATTCCTCCGTATATTCGGTTTCGTTACCCAAACCAAAGTAATTTACTACGAACCTGGGCGCACTAAGGTGTGATTCCAGGTGAAAATCCCATTTTCCCCATACATCTGTATAATCTCCTGTGTATTTCAGTAAAAATGAACCCGTTTGAAAGGCAACGTCTCCTCCAATAAAATGCTTGGATTTAAAGGGCTTCGCCCGGAAACCGTGGTTGGTAAAAGTAACACTTGCTCCCAAAGTAATTCCGTCGTCAATGTTAAATCCTGGATAAATTAGAGGTAAATAGGCATTGGGGGTATAAGATTTATAGACATAATTATTGATATCCAGAGAATTCTCAGTTAGGTCTCGCGTAGAAGGTCCCTTAACCAATGAGGTTCCATCTTTTAAATCGTATACCAAGGTACTTTTCTTACCAGAAACTTCTGAAATATCCTGAATGTGATCTTCCCCTGGTCCCCCAATAATACGGATTCGGATTCCTTCATTAACCTTTCCCTGAATTTCAAAGGTATCCTTACCCTTAAGGCCATATAAGCGGATTTCTTTGGTCTCATCCCCTAAAAAACTTCGGTCAAAGCACAATTGGGATGGGTCCCCTTTATCGTGGGAATATCTTCGAATTCGAGTTTGGTTATTGTTTAATCGTTCCACCAGGAAACGATCTGTTTCATCGCTTCCTACAATATCAACTTCCTTTGCTAGGATATCGTAGTACCGCATGGCAATATCGAGGAAATTTTCACGGCGAGCTTTAAACTTCCCTGTAATATCTTCCCCATTTAATTTATACAATTCTTCCGGCCATCGATCAAAGGCTTGTTCGAGAACTTCATCCGTGAGTTTCGCCTGCAGATCTTTGGCTACTTCCTGCCAATCCGCTCTGCTCAAGCCAGAAAGGATGAGCCGATCCAGGAATTTTGCATTTAGGTTTTGCCCGATTAAGTCTCTTATATCTTCCCCATAGCTCTGAAACATTCTTGCCCCCCATTCACGGCTTACGATCCAAGGGAGTGCCCCATCAATCGTTAGGAATACCTGGTCTCTATCTCTTGGTATGGGCCGATACAGCGTGATAGAATCTTGATCAAACTCTGCCCAGCGCCACTGGTCTTCGTGCCGATCCCAATCTCCAATCAGGTTATCAAACATTCGAGCGCGTAGAAAGGATTTTGCATCAACCTGCTCCGTAGGATCTTCCCACCGCTTTCTCAACATGGAGGGAGTGGAAGTAATCTTATCCGTTCCTCCGAAATGTGCTCCAACAGGCCCTTCGTCAGGTTCTTCAGGTCGCTCTTCAAACAAATAGATCTGATCGCCAAACAGGCCATTGAAATCCCCTAATGCAGGTTGTTGAGGAACATAAAAGTACTCTGGATTTGTATGATATACCCCAGCAGCGTCTGCAAGTGGGGGCACGACCCAAGCACCATAGGGATGAGACATGGAAAGGGCGTCCTGCACAACATCCTGTAGAAAAGTCTGGGTAGCTGCCTTAGGGATAAGTAGAGAGACATCTTTTTTAACAGAGCGTATCACATATTGCTGACCTTTTTTATCCAGTAGTCGCAAGGACTTAGATTGAATCCCTCCCCCTTTTTTAATAGGAACTAACCCTCCATATGCAGTGGATAAGTTTAATGTCGGAAGGTTAAGCGGGGTAGTCCATGCATCTCGATACATGTTCCCCATAATTTTCCGCTGAGACTTACTTGCATTATAAAAGGTATCCGCCGCATAAGTAAATGTGTCTGGGAATGCTTCGGGCTCACCAGGATTCGTAGAGACCAATAAATCCTTTTCCTTTAATTGCTGACGGAACAGTAGTTTACCTGACTCAGAACCATCGGCCCCCCACATCTCCATCCAGATTTCTCCATTTTCCAAATACACCAATTTACTAAAGCCAGTACCTCTATAGCCAAAATCGGCAGGAGATCGCTTTCGGATGTATCCCCCTTCGCTGAGCCCTCCACTTACGATAAAATGCCTATCACTTTTGACTACTCCAGATATCGTAAAGCCCGGTACTTCTTTGATGTATTGCAAGCCCTTATCGTGCGCAGAGGCAAAAATAATATGCCCTAATTGGGCCGTCTTTGCAAGTACTAGATCAGCAAATGTACCTTGATGAGGGTGTTGAAGGTATTGCTCATTAAGCCCAATTGACTTCAAGCCCGCTACAGCTGATCCCACAACGGGAAAAGGAACAAAGTGGTCTTTCCAGGAAGCATATCCTCCATAGCTTCCTCCACTCATAAAGGGATGGTGTGTGGCTATAAGAAGGTCTGTATTATTGTATTCGTCTAGAATGTCTTCTAACTCTGCGGTAAACTCTTCTCGGTTGTCTACACTGCATCCTTTCATATTATCGATAGGATATTCCAGATCATAAAACCATTGGCTATCCATGAGGACCAGGGTAATCCAATCATTTAACTCTACCACATGGGGCTTACCACAGCCTGCTTTCGGTGCCCATTTCACATGCTTTCCCAGCAATTCCTCAACTCCATCCTGTAGTGCCTTAATACCTTCTTTACCTGCAAGATCCCACTCTTGATTTCCAGAAAGCATATACACCTTCCCTTTGTAATCCTCAAAGGCCTTGAACCGCTCCACCAGAAGCTTCTTTTCTTCTTCCAGTTCCAACTTTTCACTTACTTGATTTCCCAAGAATACAACTGCCGAATGCTTATCTACATTTGCTAGTTGATTGTATAGAAGTTGTAAACCAGAAGGAACAGGAG
Organism: Bacteroidota bacterium; assembly: GCA_039197765.1. GTDB lineage: Bacteria > Bacteroidota > Bacteroidia > J057 > J057 > JBCCTX01. The sequence continues at coordinate 1,432 of JBCCTX010000213.1, read as the reverse complement.
TCTCTACATCTGCTCCCAGCTCTCCCACCAACCACACAGTAAATGCAACTTTCTGGCTGGGATCAGGATTTTTTTCTTGCCAATTTTCAAATAGCTTTTGTGTAAATACTTTTTGGCTATATACTTCCTGAGTTAACCATAGTAAAATACAAACCGGAAGGAGTCGAAAAAGGAATTTCATAGGTATTACTGCTGGGTACATTTTATGCAATCTAAAAAAAAATTATGCATAAAATTAGTATCCTATCGTAAACCTCTCTGCAATTTTGCTTACAAACGGAGTTTTTAAGAACCGGATGTAGCTGAAGGCATTATATCCTAGTTATAATTAATATCTGTCCTAGCCTACATGGGCTACAGGAGAAGCCCAAATCGTCCCAGATTCCCTGGCTGCTGCGAGATATTCTTCCAATTGTTGCATGCTGATGACTTGTTTCTCTTCACAATAAGCTTGATACCACTTGGCAGTCTGCTTCATGGTCTCCTCTATTCGCCATGTGGGCTGCCACCCCAACTGCTCGTTTGCTTTAGAGCAGTCCAACATGAGCAGCTTGGCTTCATGGTATTTTTTTGCCTCTTCTTCATTGATCCTGTAGGAAATTTTATCCCATTGTGCCTGCATGCGATCTAACACTTCCTGAACCGTAATGTTGGACACCTTAGAGGGACCAAAATTCCACCCCTCGCAAAAATCCCTTCTCCCTTCCAAGAGTTTGGCCCCTAACAGCATATATCCAGATAGGGGATCCAATACGTGTTGCCAGGGTCGTGTTGCCATAGGACTGCGTACCTCTGTTTTTAATCCGTTTAGTGCAGCACGAATCAGGTCGGGAATAAGTCTATCCTCAGACCAGTCTCCCCCTCCAATGACATTTCCAGCCCTGGCACTCGCAATCAGCATTTCTCCCTCCAGACAAAAGGATTGACGATACGAGCTGGTAAGAATTTCTGAACAGGCCTTAGATGAGCTGTAAGGATCATACCCCCCGAGACGGTCTTCTTCTGTATAATCTACTTCTCGCTCTAAATTTTTGTACACCTTATCCGTAGTAACATTGATGAAGGCTTTGACTGAACCACAGGCTCTAGCTGCTTCAAGCACATTCAAGGTTCCAATGACATTGGTTTCATAGGTAAAAGAAGGGTCCTTATAGGAAGCCCTGACCAAAGGCTGCGCTGCCAGATGGAAGACTATTTCAGGTTGAAAGGAAGAAAAGGTATCCACCACCGTAGCTTTGTCTCGGATATCTCCCAAAACTGAAATCATTTGGGGGTGGACCAAAGAAAAATGAGATTCAGGACCATAAGTTTCTAAAGAGATACCTAGTACATCCGCATTTAACTTGGCCAACCACAGACATAGCCAAGAACCTTTAAATCCCGTGTGGCCAGTTACAAGTACTTTTTTCCCAGAGTAAGTAGAATGGAAAGA